>DASPKH010000457.1:0-4713 GCA_035628175.1 Patescibacteria group bacterium | reverse complement strand
TGTTGTTCCTCGCGAACGAATTGAATTGCGCATAAGTCCGATAGCGTCATCTGCAAACGCTGGGCATACTACACGAATTCCCGGAAGCGAAGTAAATGTGGCTTCAAGATTCTGCGAATGGTACAAGCCGCCCTGAATATAGCCGCCGCTCGCCAAACGAATTACAATGTTCGGGGAGAATTGACCTTTAGTGCGCCAGTAATCATGTGAGCATTCGATCAGCTGTTCCATAGCGGGCCAGAAGTAATCTGCGAATTCCGCACCTTCTACTACAACGCGAATATCATCCCTATACCGCGAGAAACCATTTGCTGTTCCAACAATAAAATCTTCTGCGATAGGCGCATTAAAAACACGCTCGTTGCCAAATTCATCGAGCAAGCCCTTACAAACGTTGAAAATACCCTGCTTTTTCTTAGAAGCCACATCCTGCCCCCAAAGGAAAGTATTTGGATTACGGCGGAATTCCTCAATCAACGTCTGGTTGATCGCCTCACGGAGCATGAGCTGCGGCTCGTCCGGCTTGCTTGTGTATTTTTCTTCTGAATTATCGTTATAATCTACTACTGGCTCGGGCAGGACAAATTCAGCGTACGATTCCGGGGCGGGGTCAGCAGCAGCTTCACCACGATCAGCAGCGGCATAGATGATCTGTACGTTCTCATCTTCCAACTCTTTAATCTGCTCATCAGTAAGAATTCCTTTCTCAATCAACAGGGCACGCATACGGATAAGCGGATCTCGACGGCGAATTTCTTCGATTTCTTCTTTTGTGCGATACAGTTCCTGGTTATCAGAATTTGAATGTGAACCTATACGGTCGCAGTCAGCATGAACCATAGCCGGTCCTTCGCCTGCAAGAACATAGTTGCGCGCTTCCTGCATTGCGCGGAATGAATCAAACGGGTCACGTCCGTCGCAATTGATGATCTTTAAATATTTAAAGCCAACGAAGTTGTCTGACACGCGTGTATTCGCCGTTTGCTCATGCACAGGTACAGAAATTCCAAACTTATTATTCTGAATTACAAAAATAACGGGTAGCTTCTCACGCGAAGCGCCATTGACTGCTTCGTAGAAGTATCCTTCCGAACATGCTGACTCACCGGCAGAATAAATTGCAAGCTCATCGCCACCGTACTTTTTAATAGCGCGGGCAACTCCTGCTGCATGCTGGCTGTGATTTCCTGTAGAACTTGATACGTTCTGAATGCGGATAGAAGGTTTTGCAAAGTGGTTGCTCATGTGGCGTCCGCCTCCCGCAACATCACCATCTTTGCTTAAACCGTTTAAAATTATTTCATCCACCGTAATTCCCGCAGCGAGAGCCGTCATCATATCACGGTAATACGGAAAAAGAAAATCTTTCCCCTGGCGGAAGGTAACACCCATCGCAAGCTGGATACCATCATGCCCGGCAAATGGAGCGTGGTATGACCATCCTTTTGCCACTTTTAAATACATCGCTGCCTTTTCATCGAGGCGGCGGCCAAGGTGCATCATCTTGTACCACTGCACCAGCGTTTCATTATCAAAGCCTGTCGTGTCAAACGCACTGAAATGCTCCTGAGCTTGTGGCGCAGGAGCATTTTTTAAAGCTTTATTATGTGAGCCGTTTACCGACGGCTTTTGAGTACCGTTTGTTTTGGGCCTTGCTTGTTTTACCGGAGTTTTTGCCTGGGATTTCGCCATAGTTTTTCCTCGGTAGGAAATTGAATCTATTTTTAAAAAGAAATTGCGTAATAAACCGACTGTAAAAGACTTACAAACTTTCAGGAAGTTGTAAAAGTTGCCTTAAAGCCATATTTTTAAAAGACTTATTTTTTAAAGTCAACATATGTGAGCCAGTTATATTCATCGTTACCATCATTTACGATAGAAAAGAATTTATCCTGGATCTTTTTCGTTACTGAACCGACCTTCCCGTCGCCAACTTTTAAACCGTCCACCGAACGGATTGGCGTGATTTCCGCGGCTGTACCCGTAAAGAAAAGCTCTTCCGACGTGTACAGCATCCCGCGTGGAATTTCACCTTCTACTACATCCAGCCCCAGGCCCCGGGCAATTGCCATAATCGAAGCGCGTGTTACGCCCGGCAATATAGAAGAAGCCATTGAAGGCGTATGTAGGCAACCCTGCGACACAAAGAAAATATTCTGACCGCTTCCTTCACTCACACAGCCCGTGCCATCCAGCATAATTGCTTCAGAATATCCGTGACGTATCGCTTCCACTTTGGCAAGCTGCGAATTCATATAATTTCCACCAGCTTTCGACATCGTCGGCATTGTGTTCGGCTTGATGCGCGTCCAGCTTGAAACTCCAACATCTACACCTTCATTCAACGCATCTTTGCCCAGGTATTTGCCCCATGTCCATGCTGCAATTATCACATCTACCGGACAGTTTAAAGGATTAATCCCAAGCTCTTCATAGCCGCGATAAACCAGCGGGCGAATATAGCACTCCTGGATATTATTTTTTACTATTGTAGCTTTTATCGCTTCGCATAATTCATCTATTGAATATGGTGTTTCTGCCGAATAAATCCGTGTGGAATGATGTAACCGCTCGACGTGCTCGCGCAAACGGAAAATCGCTGTTCCATGTGGTGTCTTGTAAGCGCGGATTCCTTCAAACCAGCTTGAGCCATAATGCATTGCGTGGGTAAGCACATGGATTTTTGCGTCTTCCCAGCGGACGAATTCACCATTCATCCAGATATAATCAGTCTTCGGCAGAGGCATAGTGAAGCCCTCGTTTTAAAAAGTAGAAAATGCACTTTAGAAAGGAGCTTTTAAAACCTTTACGGCGCTTTTTAAAAATGGCCTGTAAAAACTTTTCAAACTTCTTTAAAAGCTTTTGTATAATCCTCTTTTGCTGCTATGCTCTCTTTAATCCTGCGCCAAATGCTTCTTCAGCGTTTCCGTCACAAGGCGCGGATTGCCTTTGCCCTGTGTGGCTTTTAAAACTGTCCCGACCATAAACCCAAAAAGATTGGTGCGCCCGGCTTTATATTCTGCCACTTTATCTGCATTCTCTTTTAAAAAGTTTACCACAAGTTCGTCAATCATTCCCGTATCGGAAACCTGTGCTAAACCGCGCTTTTCAACGACTTCTTTTGGCGACTCACCGTTTAAAACATCAGGGAAAATTTCCTTTGCGATCTTACTGCTAATAACGTCCGACGCGAACAAGTCAACCAACTCCGCAAGTAATCTCGGCTGAACACCCGTTTCTTGCGCTTCGATTTTCCTATCTGACATGATGCGCATTACTTCCGTCATCACCCAGTTACTTACAAGTTTAAAACGGTCCTTCGATTTTTCAGCGAGGAATTCGCAGCATTCTTCAAAATACGCCGCGAGAGATTTTTCCTCAACCAAAACCGCCGCATCATACTCCGGCAAACCGTACTGGTTTTTAAAACGGTCACGTTTTGCGCCCGGCAGCTCTGGCAGCTCATGCTTCACCCGATGAATCCACGACTCGCTCACATGTACCGGCGTCAAATCCGGCTCAGGGAAATATCTGTAATCGTGTGCTTTTTCCTTTGTGCGCATCTCACGGGTTTGCTGCTTTCCGGCATCCCACATGAGCGTAATCTGCTTTACTTCGCCGCCCGATTTCGTCAACTCGATTTGCCGCTGAATCTCGTATTCCAGCGCCTTCTCCACGTTACGAAAACTGTTCAGGTTTTTCACTTCCGTACGCGTGTATAGCTTATTATCGCCTTTTGGACGAACCGACACATTCGCGTCACAGCGGAGCGAACCTTCTTCCATATTTCCGTCGCAGATGCCGAGATACATTACCGTCTGACGGATATGCGCAAGATATTTATAGGCTTCCTGCGGCGTGCGGATATCGGGTTCCGACACAATCTCAATCAACGGCACCCCCGAACGGTTCAAGTCCACAAGCGTATCAACATCGAGGTCATGAATAGATTTTCCCGCGTCTTCTTCCATGTGAATCCGCGTAATCCCGATTTTCTTTTTGGTACCGTCGAGCTCGATTTCCACATGGCCATCGTAGCAAATCGGGTCTTCATACTGCGAAATCTGGTAACCCTTCGGCAAATCCGGGTAGAAATAATTTTTACGCGAAAAAGTGGACATCGGGCGAATGGCGCAATTTGTCGCCAGCCCCATCCGCAGCGTATATTCCACCACATTATTATTCAAAACCGGCAGGCACCCCGGATGCCCAAGGCACACCGGACACGTATTCGTATTTGGCGAAGCGCCATACACCGTCGAGCAGCGGCAAAACGCCTTCGTCGCCGTCAGCAACTGGACGTGAACCTCAAGGCCTATGACCGCTTCAAAATCTGCGTGCATCTATTGAAAATTTATGATAAATTTCTGACAACTATTCTTTTAAAAACTTCGTATAACCTTTTAAAAGCCGCATTGCATCACACTAGCGACACTTTTACAGGCATTACGCGAAAGTCTACAAACATACGAAAAACATTCTTAATTTTATGTTTCACGGCAGAAGGTTTTTTAAAGTAGTCTTTAAAAAAAACATCGAAACTTATTTTTAAAAGAATTTGGTTACCTAGTTTGGTAACATTGTCACAAAAGCACTGTTGTAGTATCATCACCTTTTTCCAAAATTCTCTTTTAACGTTTTTTAGAGCAATATGCCTGACCAACGGCGCTTCGTCATTTCTGACATTCATGGCTGCGCAAGAACATTTCGCCT
>DASPKH010000456.1:0-4435 GCA_035628175.1 Patescibacteria group bacterium | reverse complement strand
AACATTCAGCTTTTAAAACCGTTACAGCCTGTAGCGAATTTTAACAATTGATAAAACCCGCGTTTTAAAAAAGAGAAAAGCCATTCCCATGCAGACAGGAATGGCTTTTAAAAACAGTTTTAAAAAAATGAATCATGTTGTACGGATCCATTTTGCCAGATCGCGGAACGTTGGTTTTTTGCCGTAACTCATGATCCCAATCCTGTAGATTCTGGACGCAACCCACACTAGTCCGAAAAAAGTAATGATCGGAAGGATGACCGAAAGCGCGATCTGCCAGAAGGGTACAGACGTGGCTGCAACACGAACGATCATCAGGATTGGCGTGAAAAACGGGATAAGCGACATGACGACAGCAAGCGTACCATTTGGGTCGGAAATTACATTGCCAATAAATAATATCGGGATAACGATCGGTAGCGTGATCGGCATCTGGAGCTGCTGCGCATCCTGTTCCTGGTCTACTGCCGAGCCGACAGCTGCAAAAAGCGTTGCGTAGATGAAATATCCCGCCAGGAAATAAAACACAAATGCAACTCCAAGCCATGGCGAAACTGTTGGCAAGGAAAAAGCTTCCGGCATTTTCTGCGCGCCGGCCTGAACTCCACTCATAGTTGCCGCCGGATCTGGATCCAGAATGCCAAATTTTAAAAGAACTGTACCAGCTATTGTTGAGGCAAGCGTACCAAGAAGTGCCCAAAAAATCATTTGCAAAAGTCCCATCGCGCCGATGCCAAGGATTTTTCCCATCATGATGTCAAATGGTTTTGCTGAAGAGGCGAGGACTTCTATAATGCGGTTTGTTTTTTCCTCCATCACGCCGCGCATTACCATCATGCCATAGATAAACATGAGAATATAAATGAGAAACCCAAGAATATAGCCAATAACGGCATACGCAGCTCCGAAATCTTTTTCAACCCCGGTTTCCGTTACTTTTTGGGTCGAAAGGTCTACGCCTTCGTCCACAAGCTTTATCACGCTTACGTCCGCGCCCGCTTCTTTTAAACGCTCGTTGCGCACTACATCCTCAATTGCATTTTCAAGTTGCCCGAAAAGTGACAAACCACCACCGCCGCGCGTGTATACAGTAGCTTTCCCGGTTTTTAAAATATCAGCCGGTATTACTGCATATCCCGTTAGCTCTTCACTTAAAACCTGTGCGCGAAGCGAATCTTCCGGCGCTCCTGCTATGAAATATTTCGTTGGGCTTTTTTCAACGACCAGAGGCGCGAGCCTGCCGGTTTCATCGAGAATGGCGATTTTTTCCTGCGAGGAATCTTTTGAAAGGTACGTCACGAGCGCGGGAATAGCGATCATGGCGATCATCGCAATCGGTCCGAGTAGTGTTCCAATGATAAAGCCCTTTGAGCGGATGCGTTTTAAAAACTCATGCTGCATTATCACACCGATCTTTGATTTTTGTGTCTTTACGCTCATGCTACAGCCTCCGCACCAAGATTTGTACCATTTGAAACCACGTTTATAAAAATCTCGTTCAGGCTTGGCTCCACTATTTCAAACCGGAAGATATTTGCTTGTCCCATTGCACTTTTCAAAACATCCTGCGCTGAAGCTCCATTTAAAAGCCGTAATTCGGCAAAATGGCCTGAACGTTCGATTATTTTTACATTTTCGAGCTTATTTAAAAATTCATCACTGCCTTCAAACTCCAACTGAACCGTGTCTCGTCCGTATTGCGCTTTGATATTACGAACAGTACCCACTAAAACCGCGCGACCGTGATTGATAAGGCAGATATCATCGCACAGCTTTTCAACTTGCTCCATACGATGCGAGGAAAGAATGATGGTGCGGTTCTGTGCCTTCAATTCCAGCACAAGTCGTTGAAGAATCTCAGCATTGATCGGATCAAACCCGGTAAATGGTTCGTCGAGAATAATAAGGTCCGGCTCGTGCAGCACCGTTGCGATAAACTGCACTTTCTGCTGCATTCCTTTTGAAAGCTCGTCAATTTTTTTATTAAACCAGTCTTTAGCTTCGAGACGCTCCAGCCATTTCATCGTCTGGCGAAGTGCGTCGGGGCGGGAGAGGCCTTTCAATTGACCGAAATAAATAAGCTGTTCGCCAACCTTCATTTTTTTATACAGTCCACGCTCTTCCGGCAGGTAGCCGATGCGGTTTTGCTGTGCGGGGCCAACTAAGTCGCCGAACATAGTAATACGGCCTTCGTCTGGCACAAAAATATTCGTGAGCATGCGTATCATTGTTGTTTTGCCTGCGCCATTCGGCCCAAGCAGTCCAAAGATACGCCCCGGCTCAACGGTAAAGCTAACGTCATTGGTCGCCGTGATGTCGCGAAACCGCTTTGTCACGTGGTCAACTACAAGTAAGGACATAATTTCTTAAAACTGATATTTCTAAAAGAATTGGTTTTTGATCGTTTTTAAAAATACGGCGGAAAAGACGAACTGTTACGTTTATTTGGTAAAAAAAGGGATTTCATTGCAAACTTTATGCAAAAAGGGTTTTTGTTACAATTTTATTATTGGCATGAGAACTTGTTTAATCGGACTAACTGTTTAGTAGGCTTATGCTTACAGTTTTTATGTTGTTAGTTAAAGAGCAGGTGAGAAATACTATGTTTATAAAGACAGGAGGGTATAAATTACGTACACCGGAAGCTGTACACAAAGAAATGAAAAGAAAGGAAGTTATCAATTGGATTGCTTTTTTTGTGGCATTGCTTTTGGTTACTATTTGTGTACTAGAAATTATCTCCAGGGCGAGTTCGTAATTGAACCATACCATATCTTGACTATAGAGAGGCGTTTATGTAACGCCTTTTACTTTATATTACTGAATTTTTATGAAAGTGCTCTCACTTATACAGCCATGGGCATCGCTTGTCGTCATTGGCGCCAAGCTGATCGAAGTCCGCAAATGGAAAACCACATATCGCGGCGAACTGCTCATTCATGCCTCCAAAGGATTTCCCGGTGAATATCAGTATTTGTGCTGGCACGAACCTTTTCAAAGTGCGCTTGCTGTAGCTGATTTATATGTGGGAATTTTGCCTCTTGGCGCAATTATCGGAAAGGTGATCTTGGAGGACTGTAAACTCATTGTTGATAAACCAGAAGAGCTTTTAAAGAAGAGTGAAATGAATGCACCACCATACCCTGAACTGGGATTTGATGATTACACTTCGGGAAAATTCGGCTGGATTTTTTCACATGCTGAGCTTTTTAAAAAGCCGATTCCTGCTAAAGGTGCGCTGCGGTTATGGGAATATGAATAGGAGTGACAGGTTTAAAAATTTAACCGGACACTCAATTTTAATTTGATTTAGTTAGGAATCCTAACTATATTTGTAGCGGCAATATTGCCAAAACAACTAATCATTTATAGTGTTATGGAAAAGTCAGTTTTTTATCATGCCGGATGTCCGGTATGCGTGAGTGCAGAGCAGGAAATCCTATCGCTCATCAATGAGTCACAGGTAGAAGTCGTACATCTGGGTGAAGATCGTACCAGAATTGCGGAAGCAGAAAAAGCAGGGGTAAATTCGGTGCCTGCGCTGGTAACACCTACAGGAAATGTGCTTCATATTAATTTTGGAGCTTCATTAGCAGACGTAAAGGGTTAATTTTGTATACCACCGGAGTTTTAAAAACTCCGGTGGTAATTTTTACATCCAGTTCAAAACAATATGATACAATCGCCTTTTAATATCCTGCAGCAGGAGCAAAGCATTGAAAGTAGAATAGTTGTGGCTTTAGAGAGAATCTCAGAAGCATTTCGCGTACTGCTTTGGCAGGAAAGTAAAGAAAATTCTCTCAGCCCTATCCAGATTCAACTGCTCATATTTTTGCTTTTTCATTCGCAGGAAAGATGCCGGGTAAGTAACCTGGCTGCTGAATTTAACATGACAAAGGCTACTATCAGCGATTCAATTAGGGTTTTACTGCAAAAGGGGCTTATCGAAAAAATCACAGATGAGACAGATACCAGAAGTTTTTGGATTGTCCTGACAGAAAAGGGCAGAGCTATAGCCCAGAAATCAGCTACATTTACAGCATCAATTGAACAACCCCTGCACCAATTTTCAGTAGTTCAAAAGGAAATCCTTCTGACGAGCCTGCTGGAACTCATTGAAAAATTGAATAAGGCCGGAATAATTACAGCACAGAGAATGTGCTTAAGCTGTAGATTTTATAAAAAAGATTCACATTTTTGCGGCCTTATGGAAAGGCCACTGGCTCCCATGGAATTAAAAGTGGATTGTCCTGAGCATCAAAGGGTGCAATAATGTCCGTAAGGGATCTGGCTTTGAAAGACAAATAACTTGATTTTACGGAATTGAAAGGAATTTTTTTTGAAAAAATTCATGTTATTCTGATAACAGCCAAAACTGTCTGAAAACCAAAATCTTATGAAACAGGACATGACACAGATTTTTACAAGCTATGAA
>DASPKH010000455.1:0-2151 GCA_035628175.1 Patescibacteria group bacterium | reverse complement strand
ATGCGAACAAGGCGAGGCAGTACGACAGGCAGCTGCATCACAGCAATACGCGTTTCCTGCTCTTCTTTAAAATCATCGTGCAACACAAAAATGATATTCAGGCTCCTGTTCAAAAGCCGCGGAAAAGGGTGAGCAAGGTCAAGTGCGAGCGGCGTAAGCACCGGCAAAATATCCGATTCAAAATAATCCTGAAAGAAAGATTTATCGCGATAGCTTAGTTTTTCAAAAGGGTGGATTTCAATATTTTCCTCTTCCAGGGCAGGCAGCACGTCGTCCATCAGGAGCTGCTCATGGCGTGTGAGCATCGGCAGTAGGCGCTTGCGAATCTCCACGAGCTGCTCTTCCGGTGGCATATCGTCAGACGAAATTTCCATCAAACCCGCGACCTGTTCTTTTAAACCCGACACGCGAATCATAAAAAATTCATCGAGATTTGATGTAAAAATTGTCAGGAATTTTAAACGCTCCAGAAGAGGATGGGTCTTGTCAGCCGCTTCTTCCAGCACGCGCGCATTAAATTCCAGCCAGCTCAATTCTCGATTGATGTATAACTCCGGCCACGATAAATCTATTTTCGTCCCTTGTTTATGACTTCTCATTTCTTTTTAAAACCTTTTAAAAACTCCGCATTATGCGGAGTTGAATTTACTTTGAAATTGCAACAACAATTTTCTTTTGAAAAACGTCCGTTCCTGCAACATCCGCCGCTTCCAAAAATACGACATACGCGCCCTTCGGCAAGTCAAAACCCGCATCATTTTTTCCGTCCCATGCCATACTGCCCGAAGCACCTGAATAAATAGCGCTTGCCACTGTACGGACTTTTACGCCATTCAAATCAAAAACGGAGATGTCCGTACGTGCCTGTGTAAAAGGTAATCCGTATGAAATTATGGTAAATTGTTCGGAGCCACGCGGTGAAAACGGGTTTGGTGTTGCGCTTAGTTCGCCGCCAGCGTCTTTAAAAGCAACCGCAATGGAATTTCGTTCACCCGGTGTTGCACCGGTAGTAGCGGTTGACGACGTCCATGATGAAGGTAAATCTGATGGAAGCAGCGGTGAAATTTTTTCTAATGAAATTCCTTTTGTCATGCTAAGTGACGACTCATGCCAGTGCGATTGATACCCCATAGAATCAATTGTTGTGCCGCCGCCATCTTTTAAAAGCACGCTGTCGCTCATGGCGTTAAAATTCAGCGAGTTCTTAAAAACATACACATTTGGCATATCTATTAAAAGCGGGAATTGCTGGAAAAAGGTGGAATCAGTTACAATAATGCCATAATTATCTGGAGCAATTTTTAAAAAGCCAATCGTAAAACTCACCTTCCCATCGCTCAAAATCCAATTGTTTAAAAGCAGCGTGTCGGAGGTAGTATTATATAATTCCACAAATTCTGACCACCCTGCCAGTGGGTCAAACATTATTTCATTAATGAGAATTGCACCGTTTTTAAAAGCCGAATACACAGGCGTTTTTAAAAGATTATTCTGTGCACGCTCATCATTAGGCATCGCGATTTCTGCCTGAAAAAGCGTAGCACCAGAAGCAAGTCGCAAGTCTTCAATTTCACTTTTAAAAACTTCGAAAACGGCAGAATCATTCGGCTGCAAAATCCCAACGGGAAATGTTTTAAAAACTTCGTTTTGAGTAAAAGATGAATCGCGATTAATGTCTGCCGAAATGCGCAATTCCACCACCGAATTTCGCAGCAGACCAACATTAAAAATAACGATTTTCAGTGTGTTTAAGACATTATCAAATTGTAATGTGCGTACTGCAAGGTCATTATCCAAAACTGCGATGCTATTCGGCAAACCAGCCGTGGCGCTATCAGGAGCAACTGAAGCCGAAATATTTTGTTGTGAAGTCGCGAGAATCCGGAAATCGCGTCGCTCAAGCGAGATTCCTTTAAAACCCCATTTTGTGTTGTAAAAAAGCGAGTCAATAATAACGGAATCTGTTGTTTTTAAAGCAACAGCGTCCGTCGTGTTATTGAGAGAGGGGAGTTTTACTTCAATTAGCCGCACGCCTGAGGGAATAAAACGGGACTCGCGGAGAGCTGCGCTGTCACGCGTGAGAAGCACAAAACCGCGCGGCGGAAATGTAATGTCAGGCAGGAGAACCGAGGTACGCAGATCCCAGATACG
>DASPKH010000454.1:0-2556 GCA_035628175.1 Patescibacteria group bacterium | reverse complement strand
TTCATTAGAGTCCGCCTTTTCTGCCGGAGACGGGAAAATTGTTATTCAAAACCTTACAACTGGTACAAACTGGCATTTTTCTTCACGATACGAATGTGCCCGGGATGGAATTGTCTATCAGGAGCCTGAGCCTCGGCTTTTCTCATTTAACTCTCCGTTTGGGGCATGTCCTACATGTCAGGGATTTGGGCGCAGTGTTGGAATTGATATTGATCTTGTAATTCCCGATCGGGCAAAAACCCTGAATAACGGGGCAATTCACCCTTGGAGAACACCCGCGCACTCGCGGTATATCAAGCCACTTTTAAAAATCGCAAAAAAATACAATATCCCCCTAGATACACCAATCCATCTCTTTACAAAAGAGCAGTTCGATATTGTGATGAATGGTGTCGAGGATTATATCGGCATTAATGGCTATTTTGCAGAAATTGAGTCGCAGACATACAAAATGCACTATCGTGTGCTCCTCAGCCGCTATCGAGGGTATACAAAGTGCCATGCCTGTGGAGGAGCTCGACTGCGGACATCTGCACGACAGGTTTTTGTCGGTGGAAAAAATATTCAGAATGTTGTCGAAATGACGCTTGAGGATGGTCTCAACTTTTTTAAAAATCTTCAGCTCAATGAGACGCAAACTGCAATTGCTGGGCAAATAATGGCCGAAATTCTCTGGCGTATGGAATTGCTGGTTGAAATTGGTCTTGGATACCTAACGCTTGACAGGCTTTCTCATACACTTTCAGGTGGTGAGTCTCAGCGGATTAATCTTGCCACGTCGCTTGGTTCAGCATTAGTCGGAACGCTATATGTGTTGGATGAACCAAGTATTGGCCTTCACCCTAAAGATACTGACCGACTGATAAAAATTCTGCATAAACTTCGCAATCTCGGTAATACTGTCATTGTAGTGGAGCATGATGCTGATATTATGGCTAATGCTGATATTATAATCGACATGGGGCCGTTGGCTGGAGAAAATGGTGGCGATGTGGTTTTTGCCGGCACTTATAATGATATTTTAAAAAGTGATACGTCACTTACAGGTCAATATCTTTCCGGCCGAAAAACGATTGATATTTCATTTAAGAGAAATCCTGGTAACGGAAAATCTTTAAAAATCGTAAAGCCATTAGAGCATAATCTAAAAGGAGATAATGTAGAAATCCCACTGGGATGTATGACAGTGGTTACCGGGGTATCAGGATCAGGAAAATCCACACTCATTCATGACGTTTTGTACGCCCATATCCAGAAGCATAAAGGACATGTTTTTAACGGACGAGTAGGGATCTGCGAAAGAATAGAAGGGATGGATTTTATCGGTGCTGTAGAAATGATAGACCAGTCGCCCATTGGGAAGTCATCCCGTTCGACACCTGTCACCTACACAAAAGCATTTGATGCAATTCGCGATGTGTATGCGTCAACGCAGGCTGCTAAGCAGCTCGGCTGGAAGCCAGGGCATTTTTCATTCAACGTGCCCGGTGGCCGCTGCGATACGTGCGAAGGAGAAGGCGATGTGACAATAGAAATGCAATTTCTGCCAGACATTCACCTCGAATGCGAAGTGTGTGGGGGAACCCGGTATAAAAAAGAAGCGCGGCAAATTCTTTTTAAAGAAAAATCCATTGTTGATGTTTTAAATATGACTGTAAATGAAGCAGTGGAATTTTTTAAGGAAACGCCGAAAGTTAAAAATAAGATAAAAATTTTGCAGGATGTTGGGCTTGGCTACATTAAGCTTGGACAACCAAGTTCCTTGCTTTCCGGCGGTGAAGCTCAGCGTGTAAAGCTTGCTACATATCTTGATACGGAAGCCTCAGAATCAACTCTCTTTATTTTTGATGAGCCAACGACCGGATTGCACATGGACGATGTTGCAACACTTTTAAAAGCATTTAAAAAACTGGTGGAAAATGGCCATTCAATAATTATTATCGAGCATAACCTTCATGTGATGGCTTCAGCCGACTGGATACTTGACCTCGGTCCAGACGGTGGTGACAAAGGAGGCAGGCTTGTAGCCTGTGGTACGCCTGAAGAAGTCATAAAAAGTAATAAATCTTATACAGCTGCATTTTTAAAACCAGTTTTACATGACCTTCTTAGAAAGTAATTTCTCAAAGTTACTTTTTACGGCTTTGTCACAACGAGAATGAAAGCAAAAGCAAAATCGCTTTTAAAAATACTCATTACCCTTGCCATCCTGCTAGTTTCAGTTTATTACTCATTAAAAGGAGTGAAACTGAATGAGTTATGGCATTCAATTATGAATGTTAACTACTGGTGGATAGTGGTGACTATTCCTGTTATATTGTTATCTCACTGGCTTCGAGCCCTGCGTTGGCGGACACTTTTAAAACCAGTAAAGGAACCCGAATCATTGCGAAATCTTTTCTCAGCAGTAATGATAGGGTATGCTGTCAATAATATCACTCCACGTGGGGGGGAACTCCTGCGTCCACTTACATACAGTAAGCGTGAAAAAGTACCATTAAGCACGGTGGTTGCAACAGTATTTGTTGAACGATTTCTTGATGTTCTTAGCCTTCT
>DASPKH010000453.1:0-13616 GCA_035628175.1 Patescibacteria group bacterium | reverse complement strand
CGAGTAAAGTTATCTTGGTCCTTTTTTTTATTATGACAAAAAATTAATTTGACTTTGTAAAAAACCTTTGTAGGTTTGCAACTCAATTTTACAAACACGACGACGATTTTACTTTTAAAAACAATGCGCCTCACCTTAGCTTCATACAATCCCGTGATAGACCGCAAGCATATGCTTCGCAGTCAGGAAGGGTTTTGTCTAAAGCAGAGGTAGTGTAGCAATACATATAAGCGGTTTCATCTTTTTGAAAACCCACCTTTGCACAAATCGCGAAGGTGGGTTTTTTGTTTTTAATAATGTTCTTTGGTAAAATGTGATGGTAGCGACCTCGAGAGTTACTTCGGCTTAGTGTCACCGGTTCAAGTCCGGTTGTTCCAGCTTCGGAATATAGCTCAATGGTTAGAGCATAGAAACAAGCTCTCAAATTTTTTCTCCATCACAGTATTTTTTGACGGTAGCGACGAGTGGGTTACTTCGATTGCTAATCGGCGTGTCGCTGGTTCGAGTCCAGCCGTCCCGATAAATTTCGCTTTTAAAACGGGATGTAGCTCAGTTGGTAGAGCAGCTTACTCACTCAGATTTTCTCCGTCATTTTGTTTTAAAAAAGGCAGTAGCGACATGTGGGGTACTTCGCTTAGGGTGCCGTGGGTCGCCGGTTCGAGTCCGGCCGTTATAGTTTTTAAAAACTATAATGTAGCTCAGCTGGTAGAGCAACGTAAAAGGTCTCACATAAATTTTCTCTGCCTTAATTTTTTGTTCTTTCATTTTTAAAAGCTTGACGGTAGTGAAAGGTGAGTTACTTCGACGTGAGTCATTGCTGGTTCGAGTCCAGTCCGCCCGGAGTTTTTAAAAACTTCGGAAGGTAGCTAAAGTTGGTAAAGCAAAGCCTCATCAAACTTTCTCCGTCAATTTGTTTTTTAAAAAGGCAGTAGTGACATGTGGAATACATCGCTGTAGAGCTGCGAACTTTTAATTCGCCTAAGATTCCACGCGAATTTTCTCTGCCTCTATTTTTAAAAACTGAATCGGCAGTAGTGATACATGGAGTTACTTCGAACCTTAAACTCAAAAGTCTCCGGTAAATTTTCTCTGCTATTTTTTTGATTTCCCGGTTTTTTAAAAAGCCACGTTTCACAATATTTTTTAAAGGAGGTGCTATGGCACGGTTCAATTTTTCAATGGCATTGACGAAAGTCAAAAACTTCACGGGCGGTGATGCGTACAAGCAATCGCCGGAGCTCGAACTGGTTTCGATGCTGGTCACGTCATTCGTGAAAGACCAGTTTTACCGGGGCCAGCACGAAGGGTTAGTGCGTGTGAATGAACTCATAGCTCTCTGCGATAAGGAATTCGTAGCGAAAGCTGCCATTTTTGCGCGAACGGAATTTGGTATGCGGACGATTTCGCATGTTGTCGCTTCAGAGCTTGCAAAGTACATCGGCGGACAAACCTGGGCTAAGGATTTTTACAGCGCGGTTGTGTTTCGCCCGGATGACATGATGGAAATCCTGGCGTACCACACGGCGAAAAACGGCAAAGTGCCGAATTCCATGAAAAAAGGTTTTGCAAGAGCGTTTGACCGTTTCGACAGCTACCAGCTCGGCAAGTACCGCGCAGCATCCAAAGATTTTAAACTAGTAGATGTTGTCAATCTCGTTCACCCGGTCCCGGTTGAGAAAAATGCTGAGGCGATTTCGGCATTGATTAAAGATGAACTTCGCGCAACAGGAACGTGGGAAACCGCGCTGACAAAAGCCGGACAAACAGCGAATTCAGAAGAAGAAAAAGCAGATTTTAAAAAAGATGCGTGGACAGAGCTAATCCGCACGCGCAAAATCGGCTACTTCGCTTTGCTGCGAAACCTGCGCAATATCATTATGCAAGCGCCGGAAGTTGTCGGCGAAGCGCTGGAAATCCTGACGAACGAGCGCATGATTAAACAATCGCTTGTGCTGCCGTTCCGCTTTACAACGGCGTACGAGGAAGTTGTAAAAATGGATGGCGGAAAAGTTGTTCGCGATGTTTTAAAAGCGCTGAATACGGCGGTTGACATTTCGCTGAATAATGTTCCAAAGTTCGATGGTGAAACGCTTGTCGTGCTGGACGTTTCGGGTTCGATGGCGGGAAAGCCAGCGGAAATCGGTTCGCTGTTTTCAGCAATTCTCGTGAAATCCAATAATGCGGATTTTATGACATTTTCGGATAACGCGGCGTACCAAAACGTGAATATTGGCGACAGCACCATCACGATTGCGCGCTCAATAAAATTTGCAATGGGAGGCACAAATTTCCACGCGATTTTTCAAAAGGCGAACAGAAAATACGACCGGATTATCATTCTGTCAGACATGCAGGGCTGGATTGGCAACGACACTCCGGCAGGCGAATTTGCCGCGTACAAACGTCGCACTGGCGCTGACCCGTTCGTGTACTCGTTTGACCTGCAAGGCTACGGCACAATGCAATTGCCTCAAAACAAAGTATTCTGCATGGCCGGATTTTCAGATAAAATTTTCGACATCATGAAGCTAATGGAAACAGATAAAGCTTCGATGATTGAAAAGATTAAATCAGTTTCTTTTAAAAACTGATTGTAGTTGACTTGTACAAGAAGGACTGTTTTAAAAAAGCAGTTCTTCTGAATTTTATTGTTTAAAAACTAATTTTATTTTAAAAACAATGCGCTCTCTTTTTGAACAATATAGCCACATGATAAATCTGCTGCAAAAGCGGGATGGGCGTGGTGTATTGTGTCCGAAGCGAAGGTAGAGTTTTTAAAAATCACACTTTTTAAAACCCGCTTTTGCTCCGTGCGAAGGCGGGTTTTCCTTTTTTAATAATCACAGCGGAGGAAAAACCCATGACAATTCTAAGACAAGACTATCTGCCCGATAGCGGGAAAAATCAATATTTAAAACCGCGGATTAGCTGCGGAAATGTGAAAAAAATTACTTTTAAAAACGACAGAATCATCTACTTTTATGACAGAAAAAGAATACAGGGAAATTATCGAGTGCCTGACGCCGGGGCGGACGGTGTTCTATTATTTTCGGGATAAATATGCACGCCAGCTGCTGCAATATCTGACGAAAAAGCGCAAACATGTACGCGATATTAAGGCTACACATTTTAAAGGTTTGCTGGAAAAAAATGATGTTCGCGAGCTGAGTGCTTTGGCACCGGACGGTATTCTCTACCCGGAGCTTTTTGAAATGAACTGGCCGGAAAAGTTTGAATCGTACACGCTGACGGTTGGACAATGGGGGCGCGGCCTGCGATGGGGCGCGCAGAAAACGCGTGCCGGTTTGAATATCGTACTGCAAATGAATTTTAATGCAGGGCATAATCGCGCTTATACCTCGATGATTAAACCGGAAAACTATCATCCGTTTGAATATTCATGCCATCCAATTGCTGGCGGCGAGCATCGCACAATGGCGTGGGCAAGGATTGACCTTGACCTGACGACAGGCGAGGCACTGATAGAGGAAATTCAAAATGACTGGATTCGTGCGGCTCTGCGTAAAAGCACAACAGTTGAAGTGGTGGAATCACTCGACGACAACCGCGTTCGTGTGCGCCAGCTGACGCGCCGCAATCGTGTGAATTCTGGAAATCTACACACGTATGTGGAAGAGGTTTTAAAACCGCACGTGAAGATTTGGGATGAGGCGATGTTGGCAGCTTCGTTGTGGTTTATCCGCGAGGAGATGGGAATCCGCAGGATTTTTTATCACGAATATGAAAGCGGGAATCGTTTAAAAAATATCTACGGAAAAAAGCCGCCGCGCTCACTGTATACGGATTTGCCGCGCAGGTTCTGTTTTAAAAGCACGAAGGAAAAGCCGGAATTTCTTTTAAAAGAACCGAAACTTGTAAAAAGAAAGGAATTCAGGATTTCGGAATTTCAGGTGCTTGATTTGTAAATTACTTTTAAAAAATAAACATTATGATTACTGGAAAAGAATTAATTGAGCTGGGTTTTAAACCGGGGAAGTGGTTTAAAGACGCGATTGAGCACGCTAATACGCACAATCTCAGTGGCGAACCACTTGTGCAATATCTGAAATCCATCCGGCCGGTCTATGTTGACCCGTTTACAGAACCGGTCGTATTTTTTAAAAACATCAGAGCGGAAAATGAAGTCGAGATTTCAAATATTGAAAATGTGGTTTCATCCATGAGCGAGCTGATGAAAACGCCAACGCTCGTTGGAGGCGCAGTGATGCCCGATGCGTGTCCGACCGGTGAGGGGCAGATTCCGGTGGGCGGTATTGCTGTTGCAAAAAATGCGATTCACCCTTCGATGCACAGCGCGGATATTTGCTGTTCGGTGATGATGACGAACTTTGGGAAACTTCCACCGAAAACTGTTCTTGATGCGGCGCATTCCATTACGCATTTTGGTGGTGGCGGCCGTGTGGAATTTTCCGAATTGCCGAAAGATATGGAGGAAATGATTTTTGGCAACAGCTTTTTAAAAAGTGAGCGCAGCGTGAATTTTGCAAAATCACACCTGGCAACCCAAGGCGATGGTAATCATTTTTTATACGTAGAGATTTCTAAAAAAACAGGCGAGACCATGATGGTGACGCACCACGGCAGCCGTGGTTTTGGGGCAAATCTTTTTAAAGAAGGAATGAAAGTTGCTGAGTATTTCAGAAAGGAGATTTCACCGAAGACGCCTTTTAAAAACGCATGGATTCCGTTTGAAACGGAGGAAGGATGCGCATACTGGGATGCGCTGCAAATTGTGCGCGACTGGACGAAGCTGAATCACACGACAATTCACAATGCGACAGCTGAAAAGCTTGGTGCAGAGCCGCTCGACAGATTCTGGAATGAGCACAATTTTGTTTTTAAAGACGCCGATTTGTTTTACCACGCAAAAGGTGCAACGCCACTGGATGATAAGTTCGTACCGGACTCGCAGGAAGGTTTACGGCTGATTCCGCTGAATATGAGCGAGCCGATTTTAATTGTGAAGGGCAATACCACGGAAAATAACCTTGGATTTGCTCCACACGGGGCCGGGCGAAACATCAGCCGTGGAAAGCACAAATTCAATAATGCGCACAAAACGATTGAGCAGATTTTTGCAGAAGAAACGAAAGGTTTGGATATTCGATTTTTCTCCGGTAATATTGATATTTCCGAACTGCCGAGCGCGTATAAAAACGCGAAATCGGTAAAGCGGCAAATGCAGGAATTCGGCCTAGGCGAGGTGGTGGATGAAATTATGCCGTATGGCTGTATTATGGCAGGAGATTGGGAGTTAACTGCGCCGTGGCGATTGAAAAAGTTGCGGAAATAGGTTTTTAAAAACAAAGAATAATCATGCTTTTAACAATTACAACAACGCATCAGCCCGCAACAGACTTGGGCTATTTGCTCCATAAAAATCCGGCGCGGGTGCAAACGGTGAATCTCAGCTTTGGTAAAGCGCATGTATTTTATCCCGAAGCGACGGCTGAAAAGTGCACGGCTGCAATGCTCATAGACGTTGACCCGGTTGGGCTTGTGCGAAAAAAATCCGAGCAGGCGTTTGCCCTTCAGCAATATGTGAATGACAGGCCGTATGCGGCTTCGTCTTTTTTAAGCGTGGCGCTGGCGCAGGTTTTCGGGACGGCGATGGGCGGCAGGAGCAAGGACAGGCAGGAGCTTGCCGAGATGCCCATTCCGCTTTCAGTGCGAATTCCCGTGCTGCCGTGTCGGGGTGGCGAAACGGTTTTAAAAAAGCTGTTTGAACCGCTTGGGTATGCGCTGAAAGCCGAGCGGCTGACGCTTGATGAGAAGTTTCCTGAGTGGGGCGACAGCCGGTATTTTGATGTGGAATTGTCGGCGGTGTGCCGTTTGCAGGATGTGCTGAATCATCTGTACGTGCTTGTTCCCGTGCTTGACGACGAAAAGCACTATTGGGTGGACACGGGCGAGCTGGAAAAATTGCTGCGCAAAGGCGACGGCTGGCTTGCGGCGCATCCGGAAAAAGAGCTAATCACAAAGCGCTATTTAAAACACCGGGCGGCGCTGGCGAACGAAGCGCTCTCGCGGTTCATGCCGGAGGAAACAACCGTTGCTGAAGATGAAGCGGAGCATGATGCTGAAGAAAATGAAGTTGAGAAAAAGCTGCGGCTCAATGACGTTCGGATGGCGACGGTTTTTGAAAAAGTGAAAAGCACGGGAGCGGCGCGTGTGCTGGATTTGGGCTGCGGCGAAGGCAAGCTTTTAAAAATGCTTTTGGGCGATAAGCAGTTCACGGAAATTCTTGGAATGGATGTTTCCTATCGCACGCTGGAAATTGCTGCGAAGCGTTTAAAACTGGAAGCTCTCCCGGATAAGCAGCGCGAGCGGATTCAGCTTTTGCACTCGTCGCTCGTGTATCGCGACAGGCGGTTGGAGGGCTACGATGCCGCGACGATTATTGAAGTCATCGAACATTTGGACGAAGAAAGACTAACAGCACTGGAACGCAATGTGTTCGGTTTTGCAAGGCCAAATTATGTGATAATCACAACGCCAAATGCGGAATATAACGCACTTTTTGAAACGCTCCCAGCGGGAAAATTCCGGCACAAAGACCACCGTTTTGAGTGGACGCGCGGGCAGTTTGAGGAATGGGCGCAGAGGGTTTGTGCGGAGTTTGGCTATTCGGCGGAATTTTTTCCGGTGGGCGACGTGGACGAAAAGGCTGGCTCGCCAACGCAGATGGCAGTTTTTAAAAAAGGTGAAAAAATATGAAAATAGAACTACCGGAATTTTGCCTTGTCGTGCTCATCGGCGCGTCGGGTTCAGGAAAATCCACGTTCGCGCGGAAACATTTTTTACAGACAGAAATCCTTTCATCGGATTACTGCCGCGGCCTTGTTTCTGACGATGAAAATAACCAGGCCGCGACAAAAGATGCTTTCGACGTGCTGCAATACATCGCTTCAAAACGGCTTTCCGCCAAGCGCCTGACGGTAATTGACGCGACAAACGTGCAGCCGGAAGCGCGGAAATCGTCGCTCGCCCTTGCGCAAAAATATCATTGTCACGTTGTGGCAATTGTGCTTGATATGCCGGAAAAAGTCTGCCTGGAGCGGAATTCCGCGAGGCCGGACAGGAATTTTGGCGCGCACGTGATTCCGCAACAGCGCCACCAGCTTCGCCGTTCTTTAAAAGCTTTAAAGCGCGAAGGGTTCCGGTTTGTGTACGTTCTGGATTCGCCGGAGGCAGTGGAGAATGTGCAGATTACGCGCAAGCCGCTGTGGAATAATCGCGCGGATGAACATGGCCCGTTCGACATTATCGGCGATATTCATGGCTGCTACGGTGAGCTAGAGGAACTGCTTTTAAAACTCGGCTATGAAGTTTTAAAAAGTGAAAATGGCGCTGAGATACTTTCTCCGCACGGGCGAAAAGTGATTTTCCTCGGCGACCTCGTAGACCGTGGCCCGAAAACGCCGGAGGTGCTGGAGCTTGTGATGAATTCCGTTCGCGCGGGAACAGCGATGTGCGTGCCGGGCAATCACGACATCAAACTGATGAAAAAGCTGACGGGACGCAATGTGAAAATCGCGCATGGCCTTGCGGAATCGCTTGAGCAGCTGGAAAAACGACCAAAAGAGTTTTCCGAAAAAGCAGCGAAATTCATTGATTCGCTCGTGAGCCATTATGTGCTGGATGACGAAAAGCTCATTGTGGCACACGCCGGAATGAAGGAAGAATTGCAGGGAAGGGCATCGGGCAAAGTCCGCGATTTCGCGCTTTTTGGTGAGACGACGGGCGAAACCGACGAATTTGGTCTGCCGGTGCGGCTCAACTGGGCGGCGGAATATCGCGGAAAATCCATGGTCGTGTACGGCCACACGCCTGTTCCCGAAGCGGTCTGGCTCAATAACACGATTAACCTCGACACGGGCTGCGTTTTCGGCGGAAAGCTGACGGCGCTGCGCTATCCTGAGCGGGAAATTATGCAGGTGGATGCACGGGAGCAGTATGCCGTTCCGTCGCGCCCGATTGGATATAATGCGAATTCGCTACTTTCGGCGCAGCAGGAAACGGATGATATTCTTGATATTGCGGACGTTTCAGGCAAGCGGATAATCGAAACGGGGCTGCATCACACGGTCATAATCCGCGAGGAAAATTCTATTGCGGCGCTTGAGCTGATGAGCCGATTTGCGGTGAACCCAAAGTGGCTCATGTACCTGCCACCAACGATGTCGCCGAGCGAAACCAGCAAGCGGCCGGATTATCTCGAGCACATCGAGGAAGCGCTGGAGTATTTTAAAAAATCCGGTGTTTCAAAAGTCATCTGCGAGGAAAAGCACATGGGCTCGCGCGCCGTTGTCATCGTGTGCCACGACAATGCTGTTGCGCAAAAGCGGTTCGGCATTACGGGCGAGGAAATCGGTGTTTGCTACACCCGGACTGGCAGGCCGTTTTTTACGGAGAAAAATCTTGAAAAAGAGTTTTTAAAAAAGGTTTCTGACGGAATGGAAAAGTCCGGTTTGTGGGACGTTTTAAAAACAGACTGGATTTGCCTCGACTGCGAGCTGCTCCCGTGGTCAGCCAAAGCGCAGGAGCTTTTAAAAACGCAATATGCGGCGGTCGGTACGGCTGCTAAACATTCATTGTCCGTTGCTAATGATGTTTTAAAAACGGCGCTTGCAAATAGTGTGGATGTCGGCGAACTTTCAGCGCATTTTAAAAACAGGCAGGAAGCGGTCGAGGACTACACGGCTTCCTATCGCAACTACTGCTGGCCGGTGGATTCTTTACAAGGAATCAAGCTTGCGCCATTTCATATTTTGGCAACAGAAGGCGCACTTCACGTGGACGAAGACCATCTTTGGCACATGGAAACCATTGCGCAACTATGCGAAACTGATACAAGATTCTTTTTAAAAACTGCTTTTAAAATTGTGGATTTTGAAAAAGAAGAAAGTGTGGCTGATGCAATGGCGTGGTGGGAATCCATGACAAATGCCGGAGGCGAGGGAGCAGTTGTTAAGCCGCTGAGTTTTGTAACGCGTGGAAAACGCGGGCTTATCCAGCCGGCGGTGAAATGTCGCGGGCGGGAATATCTGCGTATCATCTACGGCCCCGAGTATGATTTTAAAGAAAATCTCGAACGCCTTCGCTCACGCGGACTTTCTGCAAAACGCTCCTTAGCACTGAGAGAATTTGCGCTTGGTATTGAAGCAATGGAGCGTTTTGTGGCGGGAGAGCCGCTTCGGCGTGTGCATGAGTGCGTGTTTGGCGTGCTAGCGCTGGAGAGTGAGCCGGTGGACCCGAGGTTGTAATTTTAAAAGTCCGTTTGAAAGAACGGGCTTTTATTACGCAGAATTATTGGCATTCAACTTACTATATCTCGTCGAGCATTAACCTTAATCTCATGCATTCCAGCCCATGTTTCTATATCCTGCTTGCTGAGAGCTGCAGCCATCAGATCCGGGAAAAGATCAGGCGTACAGGCAAAAACAGGAACCCCGACAGATGCAAAGAAATCAGCGTTGGCGTGGTCGTAGGATGGAGCACCATCGTCATTCAGCGCCAGGAGCGTGATGACCTGCACACCGGAGGCAACAAGACCCGCTATTTTTTTGCGCATTTCAACAGGATTTCCTCCTTCGTATAAATCAGTAATCAGAACAAGCACCGTATCAAGCGGGCGTGTAATAATCTGTTGGCAATACTGCAGCACTTTGTCAATGTCAGTCCCGCCGCCCAGCTGCACGCCAAAGAGCAAATCTACAGGGGCGTGGAGTTCTTCCGTAAGGTCTACGACCGATGTGTCAAAGACGACCATCTTCGTTTTTACCGAGGGGATGGAAGCCATGACAGCACCGAATATGCCGGAATAAATGACTGATGTGCCCATCGAGCCACTCTGGTCAATGCACAGAACAATCTCCTTCAGCGCCTTTCTTTTGCGGCCATAGCCGATAAGTGTTTCGGGAACGATTGTTTTAAAATCTGCTTGGTAATGCTTCAGGTTTTTTTTGATGGTCTCATTCCAGTTGATTTCATTGTGCCGTGGCCTGTAGCTCCTCGCTGAACGGTTTAGGCTACCGTTAATCGCCTGTTGGGTTGGTGCGGCAAGTTTTGCCAGCAGTTCATCCACCACTTTTTTTACAACCTGTCGGGCTGTGTCTTTTGTCTTTTCTGGTATGAGCTTCCCTAATGTCATGAGGTTTGCCACAAGGTGAATATCCGGTACGACACTTTCAAGCATTTCAGGTTCGGTCAGCATGGACGTGAGGTGAAGCCGTTTTAAAGCGTCCTGCTGCAGGACTTTTACCATTGACGTTGGGAAATATTCCCGAATGTCTCCCAGCCAGCGTGCAACATTTGGTGACGACGGCCCAAGGCCGCCTTTTCGCTCTGTATTGTACAAAGCTTCCAGCGTCCTGTCTATTCCTGTCTCAGTCGGCGACAACGAAAATGGTATCTCATCGTGCGTTTCACTTCCTAAAATTAACCGCCACCGTTTTTGGTTATTGTCCATTTCCATCTTTCTATGAAATTCCTAAAAGTTGCCTGATAACAGGAAATACTTTCTCACCGCGAGCTCTGTTGAGCGTGAAGTCTTGGTGTATTGCTGCACTATTGCTTTTCCCTAAGACCGTTTTTAAAGCGATTTTTTTCTTTTCGGGAGTGGTGTAGTCTGCAAATGTTCGCCTGAGAAGCGGAATAATTTTTAAAAAAGTTTCTTCCGGCAGCTCTGCAAGCCACGAGTTGATAATTTCCCAAATAGCATCATCAAAGAGGAGCGTGGTAGCGCCATCTTTTAAAAATCCCTCAATCCAGTTTGCTGAATATGCCGGGTCATTGTTCGCTGAGAGTGCCTTGCTGAACTCCGTTGCTGCTTGCGCTGAGGGCCACGCTTTTGTATCATAAAGGATTTTGCTAATCGTACCGTGACACACCGCCTCAGTGTGCGGGGTTTCTGCAATTTTTAAAAGAGTTGTCTGCCAGTCTTCTTTAAAAGCCGGATTATCCAGTACAAAAATCGCTTCATTCACGCGCCGCAAAGAACCAGAGAGTTCTCGCCCCTGCTCTTCATCAATATTTGAACAGCTCGGCGGAAGATTGGACAGTATCCGGTAGAAAATGGAATCAAGAATTACTTCAATAGTTGCAGCATCCACATTGCGGACGTTCCCATATCTGCTGATGTGCACCAGCGGAATGAGAGCAGTCATGAGAAGTTGCGTATCAGATGTTGAGGCCGCCAGCTTGTCCATACGTCGCATTGCAGCCCGGATGCCTTTGTGAAGTTCAGCCGGAAGTGCTTTCTCAACAATACCTGTTATTTCACCTAAATCCTTCGACTCTTTTGCAAGATTTTCCAGAAATCTGTTGGCTGCCATTTCAATCGTATTGCCCCATACAGCTTTTTCGAGGAGCCGTATCACCATTTCAGGAGTCCATACTAGTTTCCACTCTTCTTTAAAAGTCCCTTTGCTGCGGGATACGAGAAGCGTGCCCCAATTGATCTTTAAAAGCTGAAGACGGTGCAGCAGAATGCTTTTCTGAAGATGGTCGGGCTGTCTCAAGTCAAGCGAGAGCAGCTTTTCATCTGGTGAAATTTTAAGCCGCAGGCTTTTTAAAGACTTTTCAAAATCCCTTTGGAGCGGAACCTGGGGTGTATCTTCCGGAACAGAACCCATTTTCTTACCAACAATGAGCTCTTTCCAGATGATGCGCATTTTCACTTCTTCGCCCATGCACATTACTGTTTGGGTAGATTCAAGGTGTTCTTTCAGTCCCGGTTTTAAAAGTTTCCTGATGGACGTCAGAGCTTCAGAGAGCCTGACTGCTTCGATAATATGCGCTGAGGAAATATCAGTTTTATTCGCCCGGAAAACCCCGGCTGTTTTTGAAAGCCATTGCACTCCGTTATCATCAGGGTGCTGCCAGACATGCTCATACCATCCGGGCGAGTCCACGCCTGCGCCATAGCCGCTTTCAAAAGAGAGTCGGTCATTTGTCCAGGGAATCCATGTGGTTTCTACCTTGACCTTTGGTAAATTTTTTAAAAGCTCATTGTCCTCTTTGGCTTTCGGCATATTTTCCAATGCAGGAACATGCCATGCACCACATACCACGGCTATCATTTTAAAACCCTCTTTTTCCGCTTTCCTGATAGCATTGCGCATGAATGCTTCCCGCAGCCGTTCTTCGTTATCTTTTAAAGGATAGACTTCGCGCAGTGAGCGCATAGAGGCCGCAACCGCTTCGAAAACACCGGTAGGATAGTGGTATAGCTCGAACTGCTGCTCCCACCATTCCTCGGCATCATCAAATCCCGCAATGGAAGCTAAATGCTGTAGTGGGTTCCTGCGTATTTCTTCTAACTTTTTGGGTTCATCATTTTCACTCTCCTCAGCACTTTCTGCCAGCAAATGGACAAGTGACATATCCATAAACCGAACAGGAATACGATTGGAAAGGCTATATTGAATTGCGTTCCATTCAGGTGAGTATTCGGTAAAGGGGTAATACACTGCCTTTTGCGGATTATCCGGCACATACGCTAGCATTGCCACCGGAGGACGCATATCTGCATGAGCAGACCACTCAAGAATACATTCGCCTTCAGGTGGGCCCTCAATCAGGAGAATATCGGGCTGCATCTGCTGAAGTGATTGCAGAAGATTCCTTGCTGAACCTGGTCCGTGATGCCTAACGCCAAAAATATGCACTGCCATAGAGATTCCTGTCTAAATAATATCACGGCAGGCACGGTAGACATCTTTCCAGCCATCACGATGTTTTAAAACTGTTTCCATATATTCCTGGAA
Organism: Patescibacteria group bacterium; assembly: GCA_035628175.1. GTDB lineage: Bacteria > Bacteroidota > Ignavibacteria > Kapaibacteriales > DASPKH01 > DASPKH01. Next base: position 825 of record DASPKH010000453.1, on the reverse strand, counting down.
CACAATCTTATCCTGAACCGGGTCTTTAACAATTGCGCCGAGAATACCGCTTGCAATGTCATCAGCCTTGAGTTCTCCATCGCCAAAATGATATGCCAGCGCAAGGCCACTGTTCATGACGGAAATTGCTTCAGCGGTGCTGAGTGTGCCTGAAGGTGATTTTAACTTGGTTTTTCCATCTGACGAGACGCCGTTTCGCAATTCCCGGAAGATTGTCACAATCCGATTCACTTCTTCAAGAATGGACTTCTCAACAGGCAATTCCATAGATTTTCCAAAACTCGCTACACGCTGCTGGACAATCTCAACTTCGTCCTCAAGCGTGGCTGGAACAGGCAGAATGACGGTATTAAAGCGGCGTTTTAAAGCGCTTGACAGTTCATTTACACCTTTGTCCCTGTTATTTGCTGTTGCAATTACATTAAAACCACGAACTGCGTTAATTTGAGAATTGAGTTCAGGAATAGGCATCATTTTTTCTGACAAAATCGTAATGAGCGTATCCTGAACGTCCGAGCCAATACGCGTTAATTCCTCAATCCTTACTATTTTGCCGGCCTTCATCGCCCGCATCACCGGTGTTTCTACGAGCGCATCGTGGCTTGGGCCGGAGGCGAGAAGGAGCGCGTAGTTCCAGCCATATCGTATTGCTTCTTCGCTGGTTCCTGCTGTGCCCTGTACGATGAGGTTTGAATTTCCACTGATTGCTGCTGCCAGGTGTTCTGAAACCCATGACTTTGCTGTTCCCGGAAGGCCATAGAGGAGGAGAGCACGGTCCGTGGTCAGTGTGGCAATCGCAATTTCCATGAGCCGCTTATTGCCAAT
>DASPKH010000452.1:0-3437 GCA_035628175.1 Patescibacteria group bacterium | reverse complement strand
AAAAGGCGCTTTTAAAAGCGCCTTTTTTGTTTTTAAAACCGTGGTTTTTAAAAACTTAATTCTGAATAATGAAACTCCTGCTGAGCATTGTTTTTCCATCGGTGAAACGGAGGAAATATGCGCCATTTGGCAGAGTTTTCGTGTCAAAGCGAAGTTCTGTTTTTAAAAGATTGCTAGAGAAATCAGCGACTTCATTTCCGAGCGCATCGAATACTTTTAAAAACACATTCTGGCTTTTAAAAGCGGGGAGTGTGATGGTTGCATAGGCAGTCGCTGGATTTGGCGAAATGGTGAAAGAAGCGTCTTGTGTTTCTTTAACGCTGACAACCTTTTCAGCTTTGCCATTCAGGTGTGCAATACTATCGACACCTGTGATTTTGGTATCACTTTTAAAAACAATACTGTCTTTAAATTCGCCTTCAGTTGCCGATTGAAAATTAACCAGAAGCTGGATCTCCTGTGCAGGTTGTAAGACCAGTGGAACTGATTCGCTGACAGATGGCCAGCTTTGTAGTGAAAACTGCGATAACGCAGGTGGAACGTATCCTGTAATTGTAAGCGGAACACTGCCATTATTTTTAAGGATAATCGTTTTTTCCACTCCAGTATTTACCCTTGTTTTCCCAAAGTCAGCATCAGTTGCATTAATTATGGAAGTGCCTGTCTGAGCATTAAGCGCTATACTAAAAGTCGTACAGCCATTTGCTTCAATGAGGACATCATTTTTAAAAGAGCCTTCATTAGAAGATACAAAGCGAACGTCAAATGTTATCTGCCCAGAAGGATCTACGATCATGGGAAGTGACGGCAGGTTGACGAATTCAAACATACTATTGGTGTTCTTAAAATTCAACTTGGTAATGGTCTGGGGTTGTGTTTGAGACGTATTTCTAATAACGAGCTGCAGAGTTTTACTCTTATCTGTTTTTATAAGGCCAAAATCCAATACATTTGATCCTACCGAAATAGCCGGAGGTGCATATGTAATAGTGATCGTTGTATCATTTCCTGCACGATCAGCGGCGTAGAGAATAGCCGTAGCGTTTTTTGAAGGGTCCTTTACATTCAGTTTCCACCAGCAATTACCTGCATCGCCTGCAACAAAGGCTTCCTGCTCAAGTGTATAATTGCTACTTCCTTCCACAAGCATCAAGGCAGCAAGATTTGATCGGAATGCAAGTTCTGTAGGGAAGTCCATAAGTTTTCCATTAGTAACGCTACCATCACAATGCTGTGTATAGGTAAAGCGTGGAGGTTGTGGATCTGCGATACTCAAATCCCTCATACCGGCACCGAGCAGATGCCCGTACCCCATATACCCTGAGAGTGCATATCCCTGTGCACCTATCGGGGTGGAACACCTGATTTTGTATGAGCCATTGTTCAACTGGATGCGTTTGAGAGAAAAAGAACTGCCATTGATAGGTTCGTGTGAAGCTCCGAATTCTGTTCGGACAGATCTCCAGGAGATTCCTGAACCTGAGAGAGTGCCTATCTCCAGATCATCTGGCATGGTACCTTCGCTCGTTGGTTTAAAAATCAAGTTAATATAGTCAGCCTTTGCTGTTCCCGGGATTTCAATAACTGTAAATGCGACTTCCTTAAGATATTGCTCTACTGGGGTCAGCACCATTTGAAATGGGTCGCTTGGTATATTATCATCCTGCTGTCCGGTGTTAAACATTGAGATGCTAATCGGCCCGTCCGCAGTAATCGTAACTGGTCGTGGTGATGAGCCATCGTTAAGTATACGTCCTTCAAAATATCCTGTATTTGCTTCACCGCCGGAAGTAGACAGAACTGCGAAAGGTGTCGCACTACCATCCCGGAAGAGTTTTGTATTAGGATTTTTAGCAAAGATCTTAATAAAGGGAAATTTTCCACGCTTGGCCACAGGAGTAATATGGTATTCTTTGCCCCATGTATGTGTCGGAAGCTCCATTTCTGCTATGTAGTCTGACCAGCCTGTCGTAACTTCAATCTGGGGGCATTGATTTCCACTTATTACTGCAATAGGCCTAGTGGCTGTGATTTTGCTTCCTGACAAATCCGGATAGGCACCAGTTATTTTCTTAGTAGCAAAAGCAACTACGTCACCTTTATTCATGAGATAAGTTTTTGACTCGCCCCGACTCAGGCCTCCCACTGTTTTCGTACCGGCGCTACCACCAAGTTTAAATGTGACAGAGGTGTTATCATAAGCAGCGACTATAACAGTCTGGCTTGGGATGTGGTACTGTGTGTAATTGCCTGTCCAATCTGCATAACTTGATACGATATACTCACGCCCGAGTGCAGAGGTGGGAAGTGCAAGATAAGTATCTGTGGTGTTATTGAAGTACGACATACCGTACACTGTTACTGGTGCCTCAGAAGTCACATGAATTCCCTTTCCTTTGCAATTGATTTGAGTCTGATCTTCCGTCCAAGCCGTATTTGGTGAGATGTCTCTTTCGTACGGCTGACCCTCGCCCGGAGTGAGGACAAACTCAGTTACTCCATTTGGATTTGTCGTTTTTATTATTTTCTTCCCTACGCTTGGTACCTCAACCGTGCACTCGGTAGGCGTGTCGCTCATCACAAAAATCCTTATAGCACCGTTGGCCTGTGTCCAATTAACAGGAAATGAAAGCCAGAAATCTGTACCCCGGTGAGTGTTTGCTTGGGGTATCTGGCTACTGGCATAAGTGAATCCTAGCGTTAACAGGAGTAAGGAAAGAGTCAGAAGCTTTTTCATTTTGATTTGCTTTTGTGGCTGAAATGATTTTACCAAAAATACAAAAATATCAGGCGCTGCCAAATGAAAAAAGGCGCTATTGAGGCGCCTTTTTTAGTTGTAAAGCTGATTAAATTTTAAGATACAATTGTTTAGTCTTATTATCTTTTTCGTAGGTAGATCTTCTTAGTGTCAATCTTAATTGAGAATTTGATAGCTTCGCTATTCAGATTACCATTGGTAGAAGAAAAATTCTTTAAAAGATGTTATGAACGTACCTTTTAAATTAAAAAGTATTGTTTTTTTAAGTTAATTCCAAATAATAAATGATTGTACAGACGTCCGCTGTCCATCGGTGAAATGAATATAGTATCTACCATTAGCGATCTCTTTGGAATTAAAGTGGAATTCTTGCTGTAGTTGATTTTGGGGGAAGTTTACAACTTCATTGCCAAGCATGTCATATATTTTTACTATGACAGTATTACCTGTAAAGTTCGGCAAAGTAATACGGGTGATGCCGGTGACAGGATTCGGGAAAATCCCTACTTCCTTCCCCTGATCTTCTTCAATTCCTGCTGCGATTGTTACAACGTTTACTCCAAGTGGAATTGTATAAGGAGTTCCACTACTGGTAAGGATGATCGAGTCAATATAAAAGCCATCTTTACTTGCACTAAAATCGATATTGAGTGCTAGAGTATCGCTCGGACCAATTCTA
>DASPKH010000451.1:0-8644 GCA_035628175.1 Patescibacteria group bacterium | reverse complement strand
ATTGCGGGTTTAGGAACAGTAGTAGGTTGTATTGCCGGGATGTTTCCGGTTTTCGACCCCGAAACCTTCCCGTCTTATCTTGAAGTCCTGAGATTTACAATTGACTATTCAAAACTCAATTTAACCAATCAATCCCTCTTGCATATACTTCCCGAATCAACGGGAACATTCTTCACCGATTATTATACTATCGCATTTACAGTCATTCTTTTGTCAGGAGTAATATTCTTTTTTAAAAATAGAATGCAGCATGGAAAACTGCAAAGTGAAGGATTGATTTTCTATTCTATATTTACAGCAATTCTGCTGTTTATTTCCATTATTGCTGAAAAGAAATTCCTTCCATATCATTTCTTGCGCCTGTATGTGCCGCTCGCAATTATCACCAGTTATGGTGCAAAACAATTCCTGCAGCATTTTAAAAGTTATAGTTTTAAAAAGAATTTACCTGTGTTGCTTCCTCTAATATTATGCTTGCTTATACTCTCGCCGCTGGCGCGCTATGGAAATTTCGTGCCGATGATCGCGTATTTTTTCTCTGATACACAGAAATATGATACCTTGTATGAACGTCCGGGACTAATTTCCGTAAATCGCGTTCAGCAGAAGGAAGTAGCTAAATTTATAAAACAACACCTTCGCCAGGATGAGATTATCCATGTAATGAGCATTGGTGGAATGCCCATTTATAATTTTGCTGGGCAGCTTACCGCATCAAAATTTGGGCAATCTCAGTTCTACTTTGCGAAGGGGATACCGGAAATATGGAAGAAGGAAATGTATAATGAGGTGGCGCGCTGCAGCTGGCTTGTCATCCAGAAAAATGATGTTTTTCCCGGTCTTAATGCTCATGACCGTACGAGCTGGGAATCATTCACAATGGATGCTTATCTGCATCAATATGTGCAGGAAAATTTCACAGAGGCTTATTCAACTGATGACTTCATTGTTTTTAAAAAACAAAACCGCTGAAGAGCCTTTTAAAAAAGCTGCCTATGTGGTTTTTGCTTTTCTATTTTGCCTTTTGTATGCAATGATAATGGGTATGCCACTAGGAGTACCAGCTTCAGTGCGGGAAACTCTCAAAATGGTAACAGCTTTTTATGGCGTTGACATTACGCTTTTTGGCCTTGGCGGTATCCTCGTTGCCTCAATAGCATATATAAATGGTACAATGTCAGGCATAAAGTGCCGAATCGTTGAGATGAGCCTCGCCCTTCTAGGAACAGGTACTCTTTTCTCTTTTATTCTCAACGATTCTGCCCGTGAATTTTTAAAAATGTTGCTTCTTCCTGCTTATATTCTTTGTCTGCTGGCAATAATTAGCTGTGTGCAGTTCTTTGTAAAAAACAAAGTACAATGCGATTTTATAACTTTGTGCTTACTCAGTTTGGTACTAGTCATAGCATTGCTATGCAGCCCATTACCACGATTCCTCTTTTAAAATATTAACGACGCTCCAATTTTAAAAGAATCATAGTGCAATGGAGCAGCAGACCGGAACGGCCAGTTCATCTTGCTCTGGCGCAACTGGTAAAACCCATATGAAAATCCCGAACGCAAAAGGAACCCAATAACTGGAGCAGCATGCGGTGACGTGGCTTCGACTCTGCGAATAAAACCGCTGATAAGAGAATTGCCGATTCCTTCGACTACTTCACTTCCAAGCCACTTCCAGAATAAATGCCGGGGAAATACCAGTGTTCTTTCAAAACCTGCATCGACAGCCAGAAATGACGCTACCTTGACTTTTATGCCTGCCTGTGCGCTTGTACCAAAGCGTATTGACCCTTCAAACGTATTGATCTCATGGCGGTCTTTCATAGTGATTGCAGTGGTGTCGATAGCCGCCAGCTCTTCTCCGTCCACGTTGAGTTGTGACCACATCCAGCTGCCACCGTTATAAAGAAGAACGGTGCTTTCTGTACTAAGGGCGTATCCAAGACCGGATTTGTCACTAAAACCATAACGCCACATGTCTGTATTCAGCTGCGATACCGATGCCGATCCTGCACCATAGCGGCCGCTGGAAATATTTGAAAGGAAAAAATAATTGTGAGAGTGTCTTAATATTGTAGTATCATGTTTACTGACGCGAGTGGAACCAAACCCAAACGTTATTTCAGCCATACGAACCGGGGAAAAATTACCGCTGAAATTTGGCAGATTCAAATCCTGAATTCCATAGGAAAGTTCAATAACCGGATAGCTCAGTGAGAGCGATAACGACATATCCTCATCTTCTTCGTTTTCATCGGAGTCAGCATCAATTTCATCAAACATATGTTCGGATGTGTCCTTTTGCGTCACTGCGTGGGGATAGTCAGGCCGGCCTGAAGCTTGTAAGACTGTTCCGGAAGTAAGAATTGCTGCTAAAAGTAAGAAAGCTGCTGTGAATTTCTTTTTCATAGTTTGGTTGCCGTGTTTTTTTTTGCAAATTTTGTTGTAAAAATACGGAATTCTCTTACAATTGACATAACCGCAGTGAGCACTTCCCTGCATATAACTCTTAATACCATTTTCATGATACAGCACGCCAATTATACAGCTCTGCCTGGTTTTTCAAAACTTTTTACCGATTATTTTAAAGAGAATTCTTTGATTTATAAGCGGTTTCCGGCAATTCACCAACCACAGGAAACCTTTGACAAGCGGATCAGTTCTTTCAAAAACCGTGAAAACATGATGCCCATTTTTTTTAAAACAATGGAGCAATTACAGCTTTCTCCGGAACAGGAACAAAACGCCAGGCTTTTAAAAAACGAAAATACTCTTGTTGTAATTACTGGTCAGCAGGTAGGGCTTTTTGGCGGTGCGCTCTATACATTTTTTAAAGCACAAAGTGCGATCGCCCACGCGCGAAAATATGCGGAAAAATATCCGCAATTTGCTTTTGTCCCGGTGTTCTGGGTAGAGGATAATGACCATGACCGCACTGAAGCCGAACAGACAGCGATATTAAACAAGGACAACAGCATTGTTTCTTTAAAAGCGCCAGGTGATCTGGAACACGTGCCCGGCGTCTGTATCGGTGAGATCCGACTAACTGATCCAATAGTACCAATCCTGGAAAACCTTTCTGCTGAACTTGCCCCTTCGCCATACTTCGAGGAAACAATAGAACTTTTAAAAACAATATACACTCCGGGGAAATTATGGAGCGATGCATATATGGAACTGCTTCATCATTTTTTTAAAAACACCGGTTTGCTTTTTGTCAAAGGTTCGGAAGTCCGTAAGTCCGGTCTTTCGCGTGAGATTCTGTTGAAAGAATTGTCAAGTCCCGGTGGGGCTAAAGAGCGTGTGGAAACTGCTATAGACGGGCTCGTAAAAGGGGGGTATCATGTGCAGGCCGAACCATCGGATATTCACTTATTTTTTCACGATGGGAAGAAGCGCTTTAAAGTCAACATGGCTGAAAACAATAGGAATGCTTTTTCAATTAATGGAAAAGAAATTCAGTCTGCTGAACTTTTAAAAACTGCCAGGAATACACCCGAACTTTTTTCACCGAATGTGCTGCTGCGGCCGATAGTTCAGGACTTTGCATTTCCGACGGCTGCGTATATAGCCGGGCCGGGAGAGCTGGCATATGCTGCGGAATTATGTGAAATGTACGAATATTACGGCGTGGAAATGCCAATGTTTGTACCGCGGCATTCGGCGACATTGCTTGATATCTCTACCGAAAAGTTTTTAAAAAAGGCCGGAAAAACGCCATTGGATTTTATGCAGACATGGCAGGAGGTGGAGGAAATGTTTGTTAGTACAATCAGCGACGAAGAAATCAATGCACTTTTTAAAAAGAATGCCAGTGAGCTGGAAGAGTTTTTTAAAAATATTTCCCAACATGCAGTAGCACTTGACCCAACTCTTTTCGGCGCAGTAGAGGCTGCTAAAACACTTTCGGAAAAGCCATTCGCACGCCTATATAAAAAGATTACCGCAGCCCAGAAACGCCGTGAAGCTGAACTTCTTAAAAAATACAGATCTGCGTGGGCGAATGTATTTCCAAATCGGAATTTGCAAGAACGGACTTATTGCATTGTCCATTTCTGGGCCAAAAATGGTGAAGATGCTTTAAAAAATGCGTTGCTCAAATTTAATACTACAGATGCTCATTCGCATTTTTTTATTAATTTTTAAAAATTCCCCGATTTTCCTACGTGAAACTTAGTAATTATAGGTGTTAGCGTCAAAATACTTGAAATAAGTGCCGATCAGTTCGTATATTCGTAGATTAAAATGCGAAACTTGTGAACAGGAGATATACATGGCCAAACCATATGTTTTAGTTGTAGATGATAATCGGATCACCACGAAACTGCTTCGTCGGTACTTGGATGCTCATGGCTTTGAAGCAGGCGAGGCTTACGATGGCATTGAATGCCTGGAAAAGGTAGTACAGCGAACTCCTGACGCTATTGTGCTGGACGTAATGATGCCACGTCTTGATGGTTACGAAACCGTAAAGCGGCTTCGCGAAAACCCTGAAACCTCGGGCATCCCGGTAGTAATCGTGACTGCTCTCAATGACGTGGCAAATCAGGTGAAAGCAATTGAATCAGGTGCAGACGACTTCCTGAGCAAGCCAATCGAAGAGAAGCTGCTTGTTGCAAAAGTACGGCTGCTCAGCAATATAAGCGTAGCAAATAATAAAGTAAAGGCGCTTACCGGCATCCTTGAAAAAGTGGCAAATACCACCCTGAGCCCAGACCAGATCGGCGAACTTCTTCAGCAGGCAATTTCTTCCGAGCCGACAGCCTGAGATGAACGCCATTAAAAAGCGTGGTTCAGTTATTGTGATCGGGGCTGGTATTGGCGGAATGGCTACCGCAGCACGCCTTGCGTATTCAGGATGGGACGTTACGCTTTTTGAAAAGAATGACATTTCGGGCGGTAAAATGAACAGGATAGAATTTGACGGCTGCGTGTTTGACACGGGGCCGTCGCTTATTACAATGCCGTTTGTTTTTAAAGAATTCTTTGCTTCCTGCGGACGGAATTTTGATGATTATGTCACACTTCGCTCACTTGAACCCACTTGTCGCTATTTCTGGCGAGACGGCACCCGGTTTGATGCTTTTAAAAACGGGCAGTCACTTATCAAGGAACTTTGCCGTGTCTTCCCTGATGAAATTCCTGCTGTTGAGAAATACCTTCGCGATGCGAAAAAGGCATACGAAGGCACCAAAGATATTTTCCTTTTCAATCCTTTCGATGGTTTTAAAGAGTTTTTGAAACCGCGCAATATATCGCTTCTGCCATTTCTCTCCACTCTTCGCCCGCACAAAACCCTTCACGCGCTCCACAAAAGTTTTTTTAAAAGCACAAAACTTATTCAGCTGTTTGACAGGTTTGCCACATATAACGGTTCCACGCCGTACCGCGCGCCTGCCACGCTTTCTATTATTTCGCATGTGGAGCTTGGACTGGGGGCCTTTTATCCTGAAGGTGGAATTTACGCGATAGCGCGGGCGTTTGAAAAGCTGTGTCGCGAACTTGGCGTGAATATATATTTTAAAAGGGGCGTTGCCTCTATAATCTGCGAAAATGCAGTTGCAAAAGGCGTTCAGCTCGAAAGCGGTGAAATTTTTAAAAGTGATATTGTTGTTTCCAATGCCGATGTGTACTGGACGCGGAGGTATCTTTTAAAAGAGGATTGTGTTCGCACTCGCGAGCTGTCACTATCTGGGTTTGTTGCTCTCGTGGTGGTGAAGAAAAAAAATCGGGGTCTATCGCATCATAATATTTTGTTTGCTGATGATTACCGTGCAGAGTTTGACGAGCTTTTTAAAAAGAAAAATCCACCGGACGATATGACAGTGTATATTTCCAATTCGTCTTATTCTGATCCTTCGATGGCTGTTTCTGACCGGGAAAACTGGTTTATCCTCGTTAATGCTCCGGCGAATGGAAGCGGAAAATTCTGGGAAGTGCTCAAGGAAGAATACTTTCAAAAAATTTTAAAAAAGATACAAAGCTACGGGCTGGATATTCGTGAAGATATTCTGAACTATAAACTCATAACGCCAGATGACCTTCAAAGCCGATACTCTGCATGGGGAGGTTCAATCTACGGCTCTGCTTCAAACAATATATTTTCAGCATTTTTGCGCCCGAAAAATGTTTCTGATACTGTAAAGAATCTTTTTTATGTCGGTGGAAGTACACATCCGGGGGGCGGCGTTCCGCTTGTAGTGCTCTCGGGCAAAATTGTATCAGAGATCATTAATGAGGGCTATTAATTTTTAATCAGCTCTGCTGAATAAACTTTTTAAAAGCCGGCTGATTCCAAAAAGCACAAACAATTATATAATAATTACAGGAGAAAAACGGATGAAACTGAGGATAATGCTGTTGGCACTTTTTGCTGCAATCGTAGCTGCGGGCTGTGCCGGAATTACGGATGCGCTTCTAAATATGCGCCGCCTTCAATTCAAGCTTGATAACGTAAATAATTTTCAGCTTGCGGGGGTGAATCTCTCCAATAAAACGTCAATTTCAGACTTTTCGATCAGCGATGCACTTGCCTTGAAGCGGGCTTTTTCTAACAGAAGCCTTCCTGCTCAGTTTATCATTAACGTCGCTGCCAAAAACCCAAATGATGGCACAAGCGGCACTCGTCAGTCAGACGCAACGTTAAGCGGACTTGACTGGAGATTATTTATTGATGGTAAGGAAACTGTGGCAGGTGGACTGGCTTCGGCTGTAAGTGTGCCTGGCAATGGCCAAACAACGACTGTGCCACTTAGCGTAAATGTGAACCTATATGAATTTTTTGCGAATGAGGGATATGACCGGCTTCTCAATCTCGCGCTGGCATTAAGCGGTGCAGGCGGAACTTCACGCATCTCGCTCGATGCCCGCCCAACGGTAAATACAGCGATTGGGCCTATCCAATATCCAGGCAGGATCACGATCGTGGATAAAGAATTCCGGTAATTGTTATAAAAAACTTTAGATTTGCACTATGCAAATGCGCAAAGATTGTAAAACGGAAGAAGTATCCCCTGTATGGAAATAGCTTTAATAGCGATTGGCGGAATAATTTCAGGGCTGTGCGCACTTTTTTCAGCGGTGCTCACGTCGCTGGCACCAGCCTCATATGCTATCCTTGAGCATGGTGAAAATAAGGCAACCGAAGGTCTGGAAGATGTAAAGCAGAATATGAATTATGCTTTGATGGCGCTTTTGGTACTTGATACGCTGGCGCATACAATGGCGGCAGTAGTAGCAGGAGCGGCAGTTTTTGACTGGTATGGTCACTGGAGTGCCGTACTTTATGCTACTCTCGTTGCATTTTTCAGCATTGGATTTCTAAAAGTTTTTTTTAAAGGTATCGGCGTTCGGTATGCGGAGCGGTTGGCGGTAAGTACTGGTGCAATAATGCGTGTGCTGGTTACGCTTTTAAAACCGATCGTCGTTATGTTTGAAGCATTTTCCCGACTTGTCGGCGGTGTTCGCTCAGATGAGGCCGCACGCGAAGAGCTAAATGCATTGGTTGAAAACGCTCATGAGGAAGGTACACTCGAGGCAGGTGAGTATAGGATTTTAAAAAATATTATGCGCCTGAGCACTGTGCATGTGGCTGATGTAATGACGCCCCGCACGGTACTTTTTAGTTGTAATGCAGATATGACTGTTGAGGAGGCAATCAGCCTGCCTGAACTCCAAATGTATTCCCGTTTTCCCATCTGGGAAGGTGAATCACTCGATGGAGTGATCGGCTATGTGATTACAAAGCATGTCTTTCAGGCGGCTCTTGCAGGCAAAAGAAATCAGACTCTGCGTGAGCTGGTGCGTGAAGTGTACTTTATACCGGAAAATGTCCAGCTGGATAAAGCACTCGAACTTTTCCTTGAAAAACGCCTGCTAATGTTTGTGGTTGTTGATGAATATGGTGGTGTAGAAGGCCTTATTACTATGGAAGATGTAATGGAAACGATGCTTGGTGCTGAGATTGTGGATGAAGCCGACAGCGTTCCTGATCTTCGCGAAGTAGCAGCTCAGCGGCGCGACAGGCGTGTTGCTGCCATTCTTGCTGCAGGTGAGCCCCCTGACAGACGAAGCGCTGAGGAAATTGCACAAGATGATGATGAGCAGTAGTTTTAATGATCCTTCATTATAAAAATGAGATTTTTAAATGTGAAGAGTTGAGGGAAATTGTAAAAAAAGCCGGAGGTGAAAACTTCCGGCTTTTTTTGTACAATCTAATACGCCATTTTTCTACCGGACGACTACCATTTTCGCTGTTGCTACCTGTGTTGCTGATTGCAGCACAACATGATAAACGCCTGATGCCAGAGCCGAAATTTCTACAGAATTGCTGTAGCGGCCAGCTTGCGTCTTGGTTTTGAAAACGTTGGAAATCCGCTCACCAAATGAATTATATATTTCAAGCGATAAGACTTCATCGGTGTTGGTTTCAAATACAATCTCAGCATGACTACCGCCAGTAGGTGATGACCCTGCAACGGCAACCATAAACTGCCCTGAGATAGTGCTGAGACGGCGTCCGGCTGCACAGCTATCATCCACAGTCAAAAGACCATTTTGATGTAGCAATTGAAGTGCATTACTGCCGGTAGCTTTTAATTCAGTGATGGCTATAGGTGTCGTTGTACTTGCACCAAGGAGTACT
>DASPKH010000450.1:0-6476 GCA_035628175.1 Patescibacteria group bacterium | reverse complement strand
CCTCTCTGCACTATCCACGATCATTTTTGTATACTCCTGTGTTTCCTGTGGAGTGATTGTTTCACTGTCTTCAAGCAAGATATTGGAAAGCCCGAGAATCGCTGAAAGCGGATTTTTTAAATCGTGTGCGGCAATACCAAGAAACTCATTTTTTTCCTTATTTAGCTCAACCAGCTGTTCATTCAGAATTTCAAGTTTTTTCAAACTCAGCTCCAGATTCCGATTGCTGATCTTTACGGCTTCTTCGGCGCGCTTGCGATCTGTAACGTCTTCAAAGATCCACAGCCGCCCTGCACTTGTTTCTGAATTGGCAGGCGTGGTGGAAACACAGATGATCTGATCGCGCATGGTTGAAAAATCCCACTCCCAGTCGCGTATCGAAGCATTTTTTGTTTTAAAAAGCTGCATAGACTCTTCGACAATTTCTTTGATATTATCTGCGCTTGTACGCAATTGCGCCATTGCCATTGCAAAATCCTTTGGTTCGACTGGCCCTTCTTTAATATCGAGCAGTTTTGCCGCGGCATGGTTTACCCAGTTTTGCGCTCCATTTTCGTCCACAAATGCCACGCCCTGCGGCATTGTTTTTAAAATCGCATCGTATTGCGCCTGGAGTTTGTCAAGCCTGTGACTTGCATCAGCGATCGTCAGTGATGCGTATAGCCGCTCAAATATTAACTCAAGAAAATTCTGCATGAAAGCTGAAATCGCATTTTTGCGCCTCCAGATAAGGAGCACTGCACCGCGGATTTTGCCGGAATACCGCAGTGGAACGATTACCAGAGACTGCGCACCGATTTCTTTTAAATACCTGTTTTGCTCCTGCTCGGCGTCATAATTATTTATAAAAAGAATCTCGTTGTTCGCAGAAGATTTCTTATAAATATCAGGCGGTAAGATTTTTAAAGGGAAGACATCAGGTGGATCGCTGATGTAGATATCAGCACTCAGGGGATCAAGTTCACGCAGCGCAATCGTAATATCATTGCGAACAAGTTGTCGTACCGATTTTAAAACTTCGCCCGCGATAATTTCACCAGAGGATGCTTTTGATTCATCAATTGCCTGCCAGAGGGAAAGAGCTGCAAATTTCCATTCATTTTTTAAAAGAGTTTCACGGAGAAGAGTGCCGAGTATGCCGATGGAGGCTGCCAGCAAAATTCCCGCAGAGACAGATGGAAAATGATGCTGCTCGAGATACACCAACCCAATGAGCAAAAGCGTGATCAGTAGCCCGCCAACAAAACGGGGAAGCGGCAGAATAATGAAAAGCGCCAGGATGATTGGACCTGCAATAAAAAACAGGGGCAACTCAAGAAAGAAACCCATGAGGCAAACAGCAAGCGTACCAAAAAGCACTGCCTGAAGGGAGACCGGGAGCCAATCTGGATGATCTGTTTTATCGCGTGGGCCAAGCCTGAAATTCATGGAAAGTTAAAATTATGCTTTTGGTACTAGTTTTTTAAAAACGTTTTTACCGCATCAATAATTTCATCAGGCGCGCTGATGTGTGGCAGATGTCCATGAGCTGTAATCTGTACCAGGGTACTTTTCGGAATGTTCCTGTGCATATACTGGCCGACGTCCACGGGAACGGCGATATCGTTGCTCGTCTGGATAATGAGCGACGGCGTGGTAAGTTTTGAAATGGATGTGCGGTGATCTGAGGTGAATATTACCCGTGCTACAGCTTGTGCTACATCCGGCCTGATCTCGCCCAGCGTTCGCGCAAATTCCTCTCCCAGTTCGGGGCGCTCGGGATTGCCCATTGCTATTGGCGCAAAGCCTGCGGCCCATGCGTGATAATTGGCCGACATCGCAGCAAAAAGGCCATCAAGGTCAGATTGCTCAAAGCCACCTTTATACTCGCCATCATTCAGGTAGCGCGGGGAGGCGCCTACAAAAATGATCTTTTCAAAAATGCCGGGTTCGCGAAGGGATGCTAGCAGGCTAATCATGCCGCTGACAGAATGCGTGATAATGATTGACTTATGGAGCTTCAGCTCATGAATGATCTCCAGCAGGTCGTCGGCGTAGGCGTGAAGCGATGAATAGCGATTCGGGCTGTATGCCGAAAAGTCAGACCGACCGGCGCCTACCATATCGAAAAGCACAATGTTGTAATCTTTTCTAAAACCTTCCATTACGTGACGCCAAGCTGTCTGATCGGAACCAAAACCATGAGCGAAGATGATCGTTTTATTGGTGGCTGCATTGGGTAATATTGCAATATTGTTACGTTTTCGGAGGTCGGGTTTCATTGTTTGGCAGTGGAACTAGCGTGAATATTTTTTGGTGAATTTACATGTTGAATAGTACAAAATTCAACATTATATAAAGTTATGAAATTTCGATTAATGTAAGGAGTTCTTTTTTAAGAAATATTTTTTAAGAGTTGCTGTAAAAATGGATTCCTTTGATGACAATGGCAGCTGCTCATTGCCTGTGGAATCTCTACATATGGAGAAACAATATATACTTTCCAGAATTACCTGTTACGGAATTTTATGCAGCATTTCTTTTAAAAGAAAATTTTGCCTTATTTTGCATGTGAACAGTACTTTATTCCATTATTTTTTAAAAGTATGAAACGAATTTTATGGGTCATTGCAGGTTGGATGATGATGGCCACACCAGCGCTTTTTGCGCAGGATATCCAGGCAACGACGTCGAAGGGAGATCGAGTGCTGCTGCACTCTAATGGCACATGGAGCGCCATCCAGCCGGGCAGTGTACCAAGAGGCGGCAGCTTTTCAAAACCAAAAGCTTCAAAGGCGTCGCTGAAAGGCAAAAAAGTAAAATATACGCTGTGGTATAATAAAGCGGAGTGGTCACTGCAGCTGGAAAACTCCAACGATGATGCCGAGTACCAGCTGGCGCATTCCTCTGGTGAAGCCTTTGCGCTAGTTATTCCCGAGAGCATTGAGCTGACGATGGATGAATTCCGCGAGGCCGCTATCCAGAATGCACGAAATGCAGCGCATGATGCGCAGATCGTTTTTGAGGAAGAGCGCACAGTAAACGGTAATCCGGTACGTTGCATTCGTATTAATGGAACAGTGGAAGAGATCCCAGTGTCGTATTTCAGTTATTATTATATTGACAAAAAAAGTTCTGTCCAGGTGATCACGTACGTTACTCAAAATCAGTTTGAGCAGTACGAAGAGGCGATGGCAAACCTGCTGAATGGATTTGAGCCCGGAAAGTAATTCTATTTTAAAAATGAGAGTTACAGAAAGCCGGAGAGTATCCGGCTTTTTCATTTTTTTAATGCCCGAATGTATTATTGCGAATGGAAGTCATTTTTAAAAATCTCAGTGAAAAAGCGCTGTATGTGCACCAGAAGTTATGCGCGGAATACGGTTGCCCAATTGCGTATTTTCATAACTTTGACCCGGTGAGCGAACTCATTTCCTCGCTGCTTTCGCACAGAACGCGCAATGCTGATTCGGGACGGGCTTTTAAAGAATTGCGGAAACGCTTTAAAACCTGGGAAGATGTATGTAATGCAGAAATTAGCGAAATTCAGGAAGTAATTTCAGCCGTGACATGGCCGGAACAAAAAGCGCCGCGCATTAAGCAGATTTTACAGAAAATCTATGAGGAGCGTGGAGAATTATCACTCCAGTTTTTAGAAGAATTATCCGTGGAGGAAGCCCGCGCGTGGCTCCAAAAACTTCCTGGTGTTGGCCCGAAAACGAGTGCTGCTGTCTTGAGCTTTAGTAATCTGCGCCTGCGTGCGCTTCCGGTGGATAGCCACCATCACAGGGTGGCACAGCGGCTTGGACTGATAGATGAGAAAACAGACGTTGGCCCTGCGCATAAAATCCTTGAGGCGCAATTGCCCGCTGACTGGACGGCGCAGCAGGTATATGACAACCACGAAGCGCTCATGTTGCACGGCCAGAAATGCTGCTATTTTAACAACCCTGACTGCCAACGTTGTGTCGTTTTGAATATATGCCCATTTGGTCAAAAGCGGCTTCAGTTGTAATTTGCTTTTAAAAAATAATTATCACTATGAAAACACAACCAACCTTATACACCGAACGCCTCATCCTGCGCCCGATGACGCTCGACGACGCGCCGCGCATAAAAGAACTCGCCGGAGCGCGTGAAATCGCTGAAACAACAGCAAATATTCCGCATCCGTATGAAGACGGTATGGCAGAGGAATTTATCCGCCCTCATGCAGAAAATTATGCAGCAGGTACGCAGGCGGTCTTTGCAATCACATTGCGCGAAACGGGCGAGCTTATTGGCGCAGTCGGGCTCATGATAAAGCCGCAGGACGAAAATGCCGAAATGGGCTACTGGCTCGGCAAAGAGTACTGGAATCGCGGCTACGTAACGGAAGCGGCGCGTGAAGTTATAAAATTCGGTTTTAAAGAACTGAATCTGCACCGCATCCACGCACATTACTTTTCGCGGAATATCGCCTCGGGGAAAATCATGCAAAAGATCGGCATGAAGCACGAAGGCCACTCGCGCGACGCCTTGAAAAAGTGGGGAAAGTTTGAAAGCATTGACCGCTACGCAATTGTAAAAGATGATTTTTTACAAAGCGAGGCCGCCGGTGAGTGAGATTTCGTTTGACGACTTTTTAAAAGTGGAGATCGCCACGGGAACAATCGTCGAAGCGGCGCTCAATCCTAAGGCGAAAAAGCCTGCCTACGTTTTAAAAATTGATTTTGGCGTACTCGGTTTTAAAACGAGTTCTGCACAGATAACGGAGAATTATTCGCCCGAAAATCTCATCGGAAAGCAGATCGTTGCGGTGATGAATTTCGGGCCGAAGCGCGTTGCAGGCGTCGTGTCGGAAGTGCTCGTACTGGCGGCTGTGAGTGCGACGAAGGGAACGGTTTTGCTGGAGCCGGGAATGCTGGTGGAAAATGGTGTGCGGATTTTTTAAAAAGAAGTTTTTAAAAAGAAACTTGTTGTTTTAAAAATATTGTTTATATTGGAACTGTTGAGCGTCTTGACTTTTAAAAATTGAATAAATTATGAAACTGTTGCAATATTTGTGTATTCCGTTTTTGCTCCTTTTGACTGGATGTGCGGGTTGTGGAGATGATGACCCCCTATCTATATCAAAAACTGAATATTCAGGAAATCAGTTGAGGATTGACGGCTATTATTACTATACTTTTAAAGCAGCTAACAATCAGGAAAAATTGAGTGACTTCTATTTCTTATATCGAAATGGAGTAATCTTATATGCTGGAACATATCCACTAGGGAATGTTCAGTACTATGAAAGTGAATTCCGCTCTAAAATATGGAATGCTGGTATAAAAAATTCTAAAACGTATTGGGGATTATTTTCTGTACAGGGTAATCAAATTCAATTTGACCATTGGTATCCATCTGAAAGGCCATATAGTGCGTTTGCACGTAAAGGGACAATTCTTAACGATACC
The DNA here is from genome assembly GCA_035628175.1 of Patescibacteria group bacterium. Lineage (GTDB taxonomy): Bacteria > Bacteroidota > Ignavibacteria > Kapaibacteriales > DASPKH01 > DASPKH01. Next base: position 1,056 of record DASPKH010000450.1, on the reverse strand, counting down.
ACTTTTACGATCACTGAGAGATACTCTGTAACTGATAGAAATGATAAAACAGCATCGGATGAAATTTATCGATTTAAACAATTCAGCCCAAAGCCAGACAGCACAAATCCATTTGTCGTACGATTTTAAAACATGCAAAAGCTAACAGGCGCAGAAAAAATCAGCGACACGACGCACACAGTTCTCGATTTCTGGTCGTGGGGATATTCCACACTTTTAGAAAATACGACGCGCTCGGTTTTTGCAGAATTTCTCGTTGCTTCAGCTTTAAAGATTACACAAACGCCGCGTGTAGAATGGGACGCCGTTGACCTGCATTATCGCGGCAAGAAAATTGAAGTGAAAGCTTCCGCATATCTGCAGGCGTGGGCGCAAAAGCAACATTCCAAAATCATTTTTGACATTGCTTTAAAAAAGGGCTGGTCGGCAGAAACGAACGAATATGCGCCCGAGCCATGCCGCAGCGCCGATTGCTACGTGTTTTGCGTTTATGGTGAAAAGGAACTTGAAAACGTTGATGTTTTAAAAATTGGAAAATGGCAGTTTTACGTAATTTCAACGGATGTTTTAAATCAGAACTGTGCAACGCAAAAATCACTTTCTTTAAAAAGAATTGAAGCACTGGCGAAGGCTGTTTCGTATGAGTTTTTAAAAAAAGAAATTGAGCAGGTTTTAAAAATTGAATAAGTTTTAAAAGGAGAAAATATGAAACTGCTGCGATATTTGTGTATTCCGTTTTTGTTCCTTTTGACGGGATGTGCGGGTTGTGGAGATGATGATGCACTAGCTTTTGCAAGAACCCCATATACAGGAAATCAGCTTAGGATTGACGGGTATTATTATGATGAGTATTCTCATGTTCAGAATTATCTTGAAGTTTATTTCTTTTATACTAATGGCATTATTCTTTCTGCTGGTGCTTTTGAAGCTGATAAGTTGCCTGAGCAAGAAAAGTACTGGCAAACTTCTCAGTGGCAAGAAACCGTTAAAAAATTTAAATCTCATTGGGGAGTTTTTAAAATTGAAGGAGATATTTTTCAATTTGACCGCTGGCAT
>DASPKH010000449.1:0-10922 GCA_035628175.1 Patescibacteria group bacterium | reverse complement strand
TTGGGTCCGCATCCAAGAATTCACGCGCTGTGTCGATGCCAATTCCGATCAGCTCTTCGTACATTTCGCGGCCAAGCTCTTCGCGGAATTCAATGAGTTCAATGTCCTCGCCCGATTCTTTGATAAGCGTAATAGAGTAGCCTGTCAGTTTTGATGCTAAGCGCACATTCTGACCGTTGCGTCCTACGGCAAGGGATACCTGCTCGTCTGGCACAACAACCGTTGCGCTGCGAACATCCGGGAAAAGCTGGATGTCTTTTACTTTTGCCGGAGCAAGCGCACGTTTGATAAATTCCATCGGGTTTTCTGCGTATTCAATAACGTCAATATTTTCGTTATTAAGTTCACGTACAATCGAGTGAATACGGATTCCTTTCATGCCCACACACGCACCAACAGGGTCCACGCGTTCATCATAAGAAACAACCGCGACCTTTGCTCTCTCTCCGGGTTCGCGGGCGATAGATTTTATTTCGATAATGCCGTCATAAATTTCCGGAATTTCCACTTCAAAAAGGCGCGCAAGGAAATCTTCGGCAGCACGCGAAAGAATTACATCAGGCATCCCGTTTGTACCGCCCGTGCGGCGAACTTCTTTTACGATTGCCTTAATGGACTGGTTCTTTTTATAGCGCTCGTTCGGGATTTGTTCTTCACGTGGAAGACGCATTTCAATTTTATTATGCACTACAAGCAGGTCGCTGCGGCGGATTTGGTACACTTCCCCAATGATAATTTCGCCCTGCTTGCTTGCGTATTCGTTAAACACATTATCTTTTTCCACATCGCGGATACGCTGATTCAGCGCCTGAATACCAAGCGAAACGATACGGCGACCAAAATTTTCAGAGATATTTGTTAAACTGATCTCCTCAATAAATTCATCTCCCACTTCATATTCTTCTTCGATGTCACCACGCTTCTGCACCTCTTCCATGGAAACCTGAAGCTCGGGATTTTCCACTTCCTCCACGATTTCGCGCATCAGATAGATCTCAAGGTCGCCTTTTTCCATGTTCACAATAATATCAAAGTTCGCATCCTGTCCATATTTTTTGCGAACCATCATGGAAAGTGTTTCTTCCACGATACCTTGCAGGAGGTCGCGATCCATATTTTTGTCGCGTGCCATCTCGGCAAAGGCTTCGATGATCATTTTCTTGTCGGCTGAGGGCTTAGCTTTGCGGCGTGCCATAGTATTTACACTGGAATATGGTATAGATAATGCTTGTTTTCTTTTAAAAAGCTCTCTGATACAGAGCTACTTGCAATTTTTAAAAATATTTTTAAAACTATTTAAAATTTAAAACGATTTGCGCTTTTTTGATTTCATCAAAAGGAAGCGGGATTGGTTCCGGCTTCTGATGTCGCTTTAATGTTTTTTTATCAACTTCCGGCTCAATCGTTACCGCTACGTCATCAGATTCGAGGATTTTGCCTTTAAAAGCTGTACCGTTTTTTAAAACGCCCTCAAGTGTGCGGCCTGTATGCTTTTTGTATTGCCAGGAAAAAAGTAAAGGACTGTCAGCGCCGGGCGAGGAGACGTCAATATGCTGAATGGCATCAATGAAGTCTGTATTTTCAAATTTCTCATCGAGCGCGTGGCTCACATTCTGGCAGTTTTCGTGTGTAACGCCGTTTTCCGAATCAATGAATATCTCAAGGCGCTGACGCGTAGAACCGCCCCGGAGCGCTGCCGATACAAGGTGTACGCCATTTTCTTCACAGGTCTGGCGTATCGTTTCAAGAATATTTTCTTCTATTTTCAAATTGCTATTACCTCGCTTTTTTCTTTTAAAAACAGAAGAAATTTTTAAAAGAAGTGTACGGGAATAAAAAATGGGCTCACCGGCCCACTTCATGTTGCGATGCAAATATACGCAAAGTATAGCATTTTAAAAAGTTTCTTTTTAAACAACTTATGTTTTTTATTCGGAATTGCTGAAACTTCATTCGCTGAAATTCCGTAATTTTGTTCTCTTTTAAAAGAGAACACCTTTTTAAAAATATATCTGAGGCGAAGATGGGATTTCAGGGAGTAGATTATTATAATATTGACGACATGCTCACCGATGACGAGAAGATGATCCGCCAGTCGGTACGTGATTTTGTGGATGATGAAGTAATGCCGGTAATCGAAAAGCACTACCGTGAAGGTACCTTCCCGATGGAGCTTGCACGAAAGATGGGCGAGCTTGGTGTTTTCGGTATCACGCTCCCTGAAGAGTACGGCTGTGCAGGCGCAAGCAATGTTGCGTATGGCCTCGCTATGCAGGAGTTGGAGCGCGGCGATTCGGCTGTCCGCTCATTTGCCTCTGTGCAAAGCTCGCTTGTAATGTATCCGATCTTCACATACGCCAGCGAAGAGAACAAACGCCGCTGGCTTCCGAAACTCGCTACAGCTGAGGCGGTTGGCTGCTTTGGCCTGACAGAACCTGACTTTGGCTCAAACCCGAATGGCATGATCACAACGGCAAAGAAAATTGACGGAGGATTTCTTCTAAATGGCGCGAAAATGTGGATCACCAACGGTACTACAGCTGATGTAGCTGTCGTCTGGGCAAAGCTCGATGGTATCGTCCATGGTTTCCTTGTTGAAAAAGGGATGAAAGGATTTACTGCTCCTGAAATGAAAGGCAAACACTCACTTCGCGCGTCAGTGACGAGCGAACTCATTTTCCAGGACGTGGAGATTCCTGAAGAGAATATCCTAAATGTAAAAGGAATGCGTGGTCCGCTAAGCTGCCTGACTCAGGCTCGCTACGGAATTTCCTGGGGTGCTATTGGTGCAGCGATGGCTGTATATGAATCATCTGTGGAATATGCAAAAACCCGTATCCAGTTTGGCAAACCGATCGGTTCATTTCAGCTTGTTCAGGAAAAACTCGCGTGGATGCTAACGGAAATTACAAAGGGGCAGATGCTGTGCTACCAGCTCGGACGGTTAAAAGATGCCGGCAAAATGCGGCCGCAGCAGGTTTCCCTTGCTAAACGCAATAATGTCCATATTGCGCTTGAGGCAGCACGTATGGCACGCGATCTTCATGGCGCAAATGGTATTCTTGATGAATATCCGATCATGCGACACGCGGCAAACCTCGAGTCTGTAAAAACGTATGAAGGGACGCACGACATTCATACACTAATCCTCGGACAAGATATTACAGGAATCTCAGCATTTGAGTAACTTGTAAAATGAAACTTTAAAATTTTATAAAACCCGTAGCTGTTTCGCTTCGGGTTTTTCTTTAAAAACACTTTTTTCTTTTAATAAATTGTATTTTGGAGTTTTCACCACAAATTTCTGAAAACCCGGATTTCCACAAAAGCCGTCTTTGTTTTAAAATATGTACACCGATCTTTTTATACGGGCTTTGATCGAAAATTCACAGGATATTATCGCAGTGCTTGATAGCAATGGAACGATAATGTTCCAAAGCCCGAGCACAGAGCGTATCCTTGGTTATACCCCGGAAGAGCTTGTAGGCCACTCGGTATTCCAGTATGTACATCCGGACGACCTTCCGGAGGTAGCAGAATCCTTTACCAAAATCCTTGAGAATTCCAGAAGTTCTGTTACTCTGCAATTTCGTTTTCAGCATAAAGATGGTAACTGGAAATACCTTGATGTCAATAGTAAGAATTTGCTTCATGATCCGACAGTCAAAGGTATTGTCATTAATTCCCGGGATATTACAGATCGTAAAAAAGCTGAAGAGCAGCTGGGGATGGCTGTTGAAAAGGAGCAGCACTTTACTGCTATGAAGGCAAATTTCGTGACGATTGCTTCACACGAATTCCGTACGCCGCTTAGCACGATTATTTCATCTGCTGAAATCCTGGAGCATTATAATGATAAACTATCTGATGAAAAAAAACGTATTCATTTGGCAAAAATCCAAAGCGCAGCAAAACTTATTAGTAGCATCCTCGAAGAGGTTCTGACATTTAGCAAAGCAGAAGCCGGACAGCTCCAGTCGCATCCTGTCTCCGTTAATATTAATAATTTCGCCTGCGATCTAATAGAAAATATGGAACACAGGTTTCAGTCGCCATGCACTTTTTCTTTTAAAAACTTTGTACAGGAGAGAATGCTCAGTTTTGATAAAAACCTGATGAATATTATTCTCGAAAATCTTATAGTAAATTCTTCGAAATTTTCACCATCTGGTGGGACTATCCGGTTTGAAATATCACGGCAGAATTCAATTTTGAAATTTCTCGTTGCTGATGAAGGGATAGGTATTCCGGAAGCTGAGCTGCCTATGGTAGCAGAACCATTCTACCGTGCCACAAATGTAGACAATATTCCTGGCGTGGGACTGGGGCTTGCTATTACAAGACGCCTTGTGAGCGTTATGGAAGGGAAAATGATAATTGAAAGTACTCCGGGAGCAGGAACAGTAGTACAGATATCCATTCCATTGGAGTTGTAAAAGGAGGTTATTATGAAAAAAGTTCTCGTGATAGAAGATGATTTCTACATCAGAACAAATATAATTGAGTTGCTTGAAATTGAAGAATTTGAAGTGATAGAAGCAGAAAATGGAAAAATCGGTTTTGAAAAAGCCCTTCAGCATAGGCCGGATCTTATTCTTTGCGATGTAATGATGCCAGAAATGGATGGTTATGAAGTCTTAAAAAATGTTCGCAGCGATGCCTCAATTGCTACGATTCCATTTGTATTTCTCACAGCAAAGGCCAACAAAATCGATCTCAGGCAGGGAATGGAGCGCGGCGCGGATGACTATCTTATTAAGCCGTTTACGCGTACCGAGCTGCTGAACTCAATTGTTATTCAGCTCCAGAAAAAAGCAATGGTAGACGAATATGCTGAAAAACAGCTTGACGAGCTGCGGCAGAACATCAGCTATGCGTTGCCGCACGAACTTCTCACGCCACTCAATGGCATTATTGGCTCGTCTGATATGCTGAAAAATAACCTCGGGGATTTTGAAAAGGAAGATATTATTGAGCTGGCCGAAATGATCCACTCCTCTGCGATTAGGATGCACCGGCTTGTACAGAATTTCCTACTGTACTCGCGCCTTGAGGTAATTGCCTCAAATCCGCAAGCTGTTGAGCTTTTAAAAGGCGAAACAACCTATTCTGTATCTACTAGCATCAGCGAAGTGATTGAGCGGATTTGCGGGCATAAGGGACGTGGTGAGGATATGCAGGTCGAAGCCTGTGACCATGGTGTCAATATTTCCGAAGTGTATTTTGATAAGATCCTTGAAGAAATTATTGACAATGCTTTAAAGTTTTCCGAACCTGGAACTCCGATTTCCGTAAGCGCTGTAAAACAGGAAGACAGAATTCACATTGAAATCACTGATCGTGGACGTGGCCTGACTGGTGAACAAATTGCACATTTAGGCGCTTACCGGCAATTCGACCGCAAGCAACACGAACAACAAGGCTCAGGACTTGGCCTGATCATTGTAAAACGCCTTATCGAGTTGCACAATGGCGAATGGAATGTGCAAAGTTCGCCAGGAGAATTCACAAAAATCTCTCTTAAAATTCCAATGAGTAAGCAGGAAGTGTTTTAAAAACAAAAAGCCCTTTAAAAAAGGGCTTTCTTCATTTCTTCCAACAATCTTTTAAAAATCTATTTACTAGCCATCGGCGCAGGAAGCAACGGCGGTTTCGGGAAATCCGCCTCAAGCGGTCGCATTTCACCATCTTCAAAAAGTAAGTCTGGGATAATCACCGTCGAAGGCAGGTACTGCGCTCCACGCGTGATAAACGGCGACGTAACAGCCGGCGCAAGATAATTCAGCGCATACGCATCGCGGCTTACAGCTACTATATCTTTAAAGGCCTGAACTGAGAAGCCCGCACCTTCCAGCCCGCGAACCAATTCCTCGCGCCCATCCGGATATAATTTATATACTTCCAGCACCGGCACTTTTGATTCACTCGGGCTGAATGGATAATCACCTGAAGTGAGGCGATACAACGTCGTATACAGAATATTCTGATTCAGCGCTTTTTTCACAACAATTGCGTAAGGAAGCGCGCGGTCTTTTGCCATTTTTAGAAGTCGCTTGCGCAATTCAACATTTGTCATTTGCTTTTTTGCGTCAGCTGAGCTTAGCTCTAGAATGCTCAGCATTGCCGCGCCACCACGTTCGTGACCATTGGATTCACGGATTCTACGTGTAGGAATGCGTGATGAAAGCAGAGTTTTTAAAAAACCCTTTTCAACAAGATTTACGTTTTTCGATTCAATTCCATTATCATCAATTTCATACGCGCCCACAAGTGGCGTATTTTTAAAACGCTCTGTGCGAGGCGTTGCTTTTAAAGAAAGAAATTCCGGTAAAACCCGTCCGCCAACCTTATTCTGAAATGCGCCAAAACGTTCGCTATCGCGGAATCCACGGTCAGAAAGCGGCGCCCGCTGCGTTACAAGATTTGGCGCGAAAATCTGTGCAAAAACTTCTGCTGCAGCCTGCCCTTCAAATAAAACCGGGCCGGAATATGGCTCGTCTAGCGTCGTCGCCGTTGTGCTTTTAAAAAGCATTTCAGCAAGATTTCTCGTAGCTTTTACAAGCGAATCGCGGTTCGGCAAATCCTGCGGGCGAATGCTGTACGCGGAATACATCTGTGCAAGCGGCATCCCATCAGCGGCCTGCGTTGCGGCAACGATTTCCAGGCCTGTAAATGTTTCATTTTTCACGAATTCGCGGCCTTCTGTATTCACATACAGCGTTGTGGTTGGGCTGTATTCCACGCCAACCTGCGAGATAGAAATCTGCGGATAGTTTTTAAAAATAGCTGAAACGTCATTCAGCACATTTTCGAAATGCTTCGCATCAAATGGCGCAAATGCTGTCGTATCTATGAGCCGCGCGGCAGGAAGTAGCAGGAAATCAGGCGTAGTGTCTGTACGCAGGCGATTCTGGATAGCAGATTGCTTTTTGGAATACAATTCTGCCGCCTGCTTATACGCGGCATCCGTGGCCAGCCAAAGCTCGCGGCGAAGAGTTACGTAATCAGTCTCAATCGGAATCCGCCGGTTTGAGAACGACTCCTCATCATCACTTGAACCGAAGAACCCCAACCCAACATCAAAAAAATTCGTATTATCAAACTGCGGATTTCCTACGCGAACGCCGACAGACAGGGTTGCATACGGATTTTCCTCTGATTCCACAAGGCTGCCAAGCGCAGATTTTACGGCATATGAGTTATTCAGCGTCACCTTATATTCAATGTAATACGGCTTTTGCAACCCGGCCACAGCCAGCTCATTCATGGAGCGCTGAAGCTCATCGCGCATGGCACGCATGAGTTCTTCGTTTGTCACAGCTGCACTTTTTAAAGGTGCAAATAGCGCGATTGCTGCAACGGATATTTTTAAAAGATTTTTTAAAAGCATTCTATTTTTAAAAGTAATTTCGAGAATTAATTCCCACCGCGTAACGCTTCCGCCGGCGCAGGAAGTATCGGCAGTTTCGCCTGAGATTTCGATTTTTTCTGAACTTCAATCGTTGACACAAGTAAGCTCGGGCTGCTCGCTGAAACCGGCACACCGCCTGATTCTGCACCGCACACACCGTTAAAAATTCCTAAATCATCCGCGGCAGCCGTGATATTATTAAACGTCGTAAGCGGCGTTCCAATCAGATCCACACCGCGAACAAGCTGGTCGGGTCGTCCGTCAGCAAAAATTTTATACACCACAAGCGGCTGCACATTAAACGCATTCGGCACCGTACGGCCTGTGAAGGTAAATCCGCCGGAGATTTCAACAAAGTACAAGCCGTACTCTTTGCCTTGGCGCTTGGCTTCAGCGCGAAGCTGCTCGCGGAGATTGCCGAAGGTAGTCGTCTTTGATGCCTGCACGAGAAGGTTTGACTGGCGCGAAACTGTCTTGTAGCCAGCTTGTCTGCGGCCGTGCCCATTCGACGTTGGGAAGCCTTCAATTGGCGCGCGCGACATAAGGAAGTCTTTGAAAATCCCTTTTTCAACGGCAACAACTTTTTCGCCTGGCATTCCTTCGTCGTCGTATTTAAAATAGCCGACGATGTCTTGGTTTTTTAAAGATTTTATTGTTGGGTCAAATACCACGTCAATGAACTCAGGAAGAATTTTTTTACCGACAAAAGCTTTAAAAGTCTGGCTGGAATTCGCGTCTTTCTGACGATGGCCTTCCACACGGTGGCCGAAGATTTCATGGAAAAATACACCCGAAGCTTCACCCGAAAGGATTGCAGGACCGGTGTACGTTTCTGCAAGCGGCGCCGTGCGGAGGTCTTTAAGCAGTGCAATCATCTTGCGGATGTCTTCAGCTATCTCGGCTTCACTCGGCAGCCTGTCCGGCGAAAACGCAAAGTAGCTGCGGAACAGCGGGAGTGACATGCCGTCATCAGCCTTGGTTTTTGCTGTTGCAAAAACGCGGATTTGCGGCTCACTCTGCTCGATTTCCGTTCCTTCGCTATTTACGAAATATTTTGTCAGAACTTCTGCCTGCATGTATACATTGCCGTCATATAGCCATGGTTCTGCGGCAAAAGCAGCTGAAAGCCGGCGCAGTTTATCTTTCCACACTGTTGTGTCAATATTGAAAGGAAGCGGTGCGCTTGAAAATTGGTATGGTTTTTCGCGTGATAAATCCGCAGAAGTGTCTTCTTCGCGCACCTTCACAGCCATGTTCGTCAGCACCTTGCCATAGCGCTCCATTGCGGCTTTGTAGCTGCGGTCAGTGGCTGACCAGATGACCGTGCGAAGAGCTGTTTCATCATTGCCCAGCGGCAAAAACGCTGCACCCGCGCCCGAACCAAACTCAAAACTTGCACCACGAATCGGGTGTGTATTGTCAAGTTGATAATCACCGACGCGCAAGTCAATATCCAGAATCCGGTTGTGAACATCATTCGCCAGCTCAATTTTACCAAACGAGGCCGACATGCGCACGCCACGCGTTTCCGTCACGGAATACGAAAGGAAATACGGCGGTTGTGGCTGCGAGGCGAGCTCTGTCATCGTGCGCGAAAGCTCCTTTTTCATAGCAGAAAGCACAGGTTTTTCCTGCGCTTTGCTTACAGTGGCGCTAATAGCAAGGATGCCAATTGCGCAAATTGCTTTTTTCAAAAACATGTATCTTTTTAAAACTTTTTAAAATTACTTGTGAGCGGTTTCCGGCTGGAGAAAAACTTTTTCCAAAACCTTTAAATTTTCGTCAAGCTTATACATAAACGGCGTACCCGTTGGAATATTTACCTCAAGAATTTCTTCTTTTGTCAGCCCTTCGATTTCCATCAAAATAGCACGAAGCGAATTGCCATGTGCCACGATGAGTACATTTTTGCCTTCTTTAAGCTTCGGCTCAATCGCACTACGGAAATACGGCATTGTACGCGCCTGTGTATCTTTTAAAGATTCACCATTTGGCGGAGGAACGTCAAAGCTGCGGCGCCAAATTTTTACCTGCTCATCGCCAAATTTTGCACGTGTTTCATCCTTATTCAATCCCTGTAAATCGCCGTAATGGCGTTCATTTAGTTTGTCGCTGCGTTCTGTTGGTATATTCGTCAAATGGCCGGATTCTGTTAGTGCAATTTCAGCTGTACGCATCGCACGTTTTAAAACCGAAGTGAAAAGATAATCAATCTGAATGCCTTTAAGCGCCTCGCCTGCTTTTTTTGCTTCAGCTTCGCCCTTCGGTGTTAAATCTACGTCCACCCAGCCGGTAAAACGATTTTCAAGATTCCATTGTGATTCGCCATGACGTAATAAAATTAAGTTTGCCATTTTTAAAAGTAAGAGTTTATTTTTGAGAAGATTAAATTTTATCCTGACATAATTCCATTAAAACTCCACCCGTAGACTTTGGATGCATAAATGCAATCAGCATATCATGTGCGCCGGGCTGTGGTTTTTCGTTGATGAGCTGAATATTCTCGCCTTTTAAACGCTCCAAATCTGTCGCAACATTATCGCTTTTAAAAGCAAGATGGTGGATTCCTTCTCCGCGCTTTTCGATAAATTTCGCAATGGGCGACTCTGGCGATGTCGGCGCAGTAAGCTCCAAAATCACATCACCAACCTTAAAGGAGGCAATCGAAACTTTCTGTTCTTCGACCACTTCGCGATGAATATTTTGGGTTTGAAAAATCTTTTTAAAAAGCTCTACACTCGCCTCGAGGTCACGAACGGCTATTCCTATATGATTGAGGGATTTTATCATCTTTAGAAGTTTTAAAACGATTTATAAATTCGGTAAAGAAACTGTCTCGCCATGAAGCGCATGGTAGGACTGCTCAGCACGCGCAAGTTCATCAACTGTATTTATTCCCTGCAATTCGTCAAAACGCTCGATTTTTACAGCACAAACGGGTGCGTTTTCTTCTTTACGGAGAATGGAAATAATGTCAGTCAGGTAATATTCGCCCTGCGCATTGGTATTGGAAACCTGCTTTAACGCTTTAAAAAGTTTTTCAGATTCTACGATGTAGATTCCTGAATTGATTTCTGTGATTGCTTTTTCAGTGTCGCTTGCGTCTTTCTGCTCGGTGATTTTTAAAAAGTTGCCCGCTTCATCACGGACGATGCGGCCATAACCGGTCGGGTTTGGAGCATCAACACTGAGTACTGAAACAGCTGCGTCATTATTATGATGCGTTTCGACAAAAGTTTTTAATGTGCTGGCGCGTAAAAGCGGCACGTCGCCTGAGAGAATCAGGACATCGCCACTAAAATTTTTTAAAAGCTCTTCCGCTTGGGCTACGGCGTGACCTGTCCCAAGCTGCTCTTTCTGTTCGGCGAATTCCGCAACACCTGCAAAATCCTCGTTCACGTAATTCATCACGATTTCCTTGTGGTGCCCGACAATAAGCACGGTTTTATCAGGATTCAGCTTTTTCACCTGATTTAAAACGTGCCCAACCATCGGCATCCCGGCAACAGGA
>DASPKH010000448.1:0-6206 GCA_035628175.1 Patescibacteria group bacterium | reverse complement strand
GCGTGTTCATTTTTGAAATTATCCAGCGGTCAATTTCCGGGCGTTCTTTTAAAGGAATTTCCGCTTCTGTGCCGGTAAATTCATCAATATTCGCGTACAGCGCAAAGAAAGCGTACGTGTTCGTGAGCGAACGGAAAAAGTCCGCGATGACAGTTTTTGCAATATCTTCTTCGTTGAAAAGCGTCGGTTTCCACGGCACATTATTCGTGAGCAGATACCAGCGAACAGCGTCCGCGCCGTATTTGTCCATGATTTCAAACGGGTCAACCGTGTTGCCCTTCGACTTCGACATTTTCAAACCTTTTTTGTCAAGAATCATGTCGTTGACAATCACGTTTGAAAACGCCGGCTTTTCAAAAAGCGCCGTGCCGATATTGTGCAGCGTGTAAAACCACCCGCGCGTCTGGTCAATTCCCTCAGCGATGAAATCCGCCGGGAACATCTTTTCAAAAAGCTCGCCATTTTCAAACGGGTAGTGCATCTGCGCGAACGGCATCGAACCCGAATCAAACCACACGTCAATCACTTCCGGCGTGCGGCGGTACGTTTTGCCGTCCTTTTCAAAAACGATGTAATCCACGAACGGACGGTGCAAATCAAGCTCCACGCCCGCGTCTTTTAAAGGAACGCGTTTGCCGTCGCGCTCGTAGATTCCTTCCATCAGCTCGGCGACAGAGCCAACGGCGAACATGTCTTTGCCGTCCTCGCTCACCCAGATTGGAAGCGGCGTGCCCCAATATCTGTCGCGCGAAAGCGACCATTCCTTCACGTCTTCCAGCCAGTTGCCGAAGCGCCCGGCGCCGATTTCGGGCGGCTGCCAGTTGATGGTTTTATTCAGTTCGATGAGTTCATTTTTGTAATTCGGCGACTTGATAAACCACGAGTCGCGCGCGTAGTACATCACGGGATTGTCCGTGCGCCAGCAGTGCGGGTAGCTGTGCATGTAGTCAAAGCTTGCCTTGTAAATTTTGCCCGCGATTTTTAAGGCCTTCACGATGTCGCGGTCGGCGCCTTCTTCTTTTGAGCCGTCGTTGTAGGTAAAATTTTTGATTGCGCGTCCGCCGAATTCGCCCATGTCTTCCGCCAAATGTCCGTTTGGCGTTACCGTTTTTAAAACCGGTAAATTGTGAACTTTCGACATTTCATAATCGTCCGCACCAAAGGCCGGCGCCATGTGAACAATACCTGTTCCATCTACGTCCGACACGAATTCACCAGTAATAACGCTCAGCGCATTGGGAAACTTCTGCGTGTCAATTTCCGCATACGGGAAAATCTGCTCATAGCGCGTTTTTAAAAGCTCTGCGCCTTTAAACGTTTTTAAAACTTCATGCTCGCCGTCAAGAATTTCCAGGCGCGACGTCGCCAGCACGAGGTTTTCAAAATCGTCTGCGCCTTCGCGCTTATGCCGCACAAGAGCGTACTCAATTTCCGCACCAACAGCCAGCGCGACGTTTGCAAACAGCGTCCACGGCGTTGTCGTCCAGACGAGCAGCGATGCGCCTTCCAGGTCTTTTAAAGGAGTGTCTGTAATTTTCAGTTTTAAAAACACGCTCGGGTCGCGAACATCCTTGTAATTCAGCGAAAGTTCGGCGGACGACAGCGGCGTTTCAATCGTCGGCGACTGCGGCACCACTTTAAAACCCTTGTAAATCAGCCCTTTGTCAAAAAAGCTTTTCAGCGCCCACCACACCGACTCGATATAGTCGTTCGTGCAAGTAATATACGCGTTATCGAGGTCTATCCACTGCCCATGGCGGCGCGTGAACGTGCGCCAGCCCTCGGCATTTTCAATATTCGTATATACCATTTCGCGGCACGCGGCGTTGAATTTCTCCACGCCAATTTTCTCAATTTCCTTTTTCTGCGTCAGGCCAAGCTGCTTTTCGACCGCGAGCTCCACGGGAAGGCCGTGCGTGTCCCATCCGGCGAGGCGCGGCACGTAATATCCGCGCATGGTCTTGTAGCGGCACACCAGGTCTTTCAGCGTGCGGGCTATCATGTGGTGCGCGCCGGGCTTGCCGTTCACCGTTGCCGGGCCGTCATAAAAGCTGAAGTACGGAGCGCCCTCGCGCATCTCGAGCGACTTTTTAAAAACATTTTCCCTATCCCAAAACCCGAGCACATCGCTCTCAAGCGCGGGATACGATAATTTTTCCGGTAGCGGTTTATACATTTTTATTCGATTTCAAATTCTTTTAAAAAGAGAAGCCCGCAATTTACCGATTTTTAGGGAATTTTTCGTGATTTTTTTGGTGAGGGGTGGGAAATGGGTGGGTTTTTAAAAGGGAGTTTTTAAAATAGTCTTTAGGTTTTAAAATGAAAACTACTATATTGCAGTTAAGTTTATATTAATTTACTTTGAGGATTTTCTATGAAATTTTTACTCAATGCGAAGCCAACACCAAAACCTGTACGAGATGAATCAACATCAAGTACTAAGGGCAGTTCTAAATAGTAGAGCGAATGAATATTGCTGTTAAAACAATGGAAGCCATTGTGGTTAAAAGTAGAAAAACATAGACGTATTTTCTGGTTGTTAATCTTTCATCCATAACATCCATTCTGTCTTGATACTTTCTTAATTCCATGTAGTAAGCCAACTTTGTTTTTTCATCACCTTCATACAAAGGGTCGTCAAGATAATCTTTAAAGATAGATTTCGGTGGCGACCCTCTTTGTATTATGGATTTCGGAAATATCAAATTAAAAATGCAAAGTATATTTACGCCATAAACTAACATAACCACGTTAAAAAATATTGGATTCGGGGCTTTTCCGAATTTAAAACCTGCAAAAGCTGATAAACCTGCAACAGTAATAGCTGCTAAGGTAAAAGTTTTATTTGTTATTGATTCCGATTCAGACATATACTCTTCATATCTATCTTTTACCTGACTAAATATAAAAGTATAAGTCTCAATTGGAATGTTCTCCCAATCTTTTACAATTCCTTCCCATTCATCAGCCATAAAGCTACCTTAGTTACAGAGCAAAGAGTCAATTTCGCAACTTAAATAATCTTTGTGGATAATTGAACGAAAATTTATTCCATTTTTAAAACCGTCATTGCGAGGAGGTCTTCCGACGTGGCAATCTGATTTCTACGTCATCCCGCTTTAAAAACGCAGATTGCTTCGTCGGAAGACCTTCTCGCAATGACGGGCGCGGTGGTTTTGGCTTTTTAAAAGTTTTAAACATCTTAAAAAAAACAGCGCGACGGGCGGCAAGCAGGGCTGTTCCGTTCTCAATTTTTAAAAAAGATTTTGCATTTTGACCCCAGAGGGGTCGCAGGTTTATAGAAAAATAGTTTCTCATCTTCCTTCGACCCCAGCGGGGTCGCACGTCGCAGGAGAACACGCCTAACGTCAGGTGCGACCCCGCTGGGGTCGTGAATATTTTTGGATAAATTAAAGCTATAAACATGTGACCCCGGTGGGGTCAAATTGTAAGGCCGATATTTTAAAAATGAAGTTGTCTAAACTTCCAAAATTCCCCTCCTCGGAGGGGTGCCCAAAGGGTGGGGAGGATTAGCGTTGGATGGTCGCGGCTGCTAACGATTGCTACCGTGAACCCTCCCCGGCCTGCGGCCACCCCTCCGAGGAGGGGAATTTCACACTTCTTCAGGAAGTTTAGACGACTTCAATCTTTTAAAAAACAGCACTTTTGACGGCAAGGGTGACCGCCCACTGACGGTGGGAGTTTCGCAGTGAGGGAAACAAGATTTGGTGACTGGTGAAATTCTTTTTAAAACCTTTGTGGCTTTGTGCCTTGGTGGTTTTAAAGCATTTTTGCAACGGCGGACGTGAGACGGATAATAATCCGTCTCTACAGGATTTTAAAAAACCGTTTTTAAAACCTACTCAAACGCGAGGGCCTCGCGCAGGGAGCGCCGGAGCGTGAAGTATGCCGGCAGGAAGCCTGCCACAAGCGAGGTGAGCCCTACGACGAGGAATGACTGCAGGAAGACGCCAAACGGCACATCCACCTGTATCGTCCAGCCGAAGCTCTGGCGGTTGATGACGTAGATGAGGATGGCCGAGAGGACGAGGCCCGCCACGATGCCCACCACGACCGAGATGAAGCCCATGAGCGTGGAATTGGTCATTATCATACCGTACATTTGTGCGTTGGAGGCGCCGTTGACGCGGATGACGGCGAGTTCGCGGGCGCGCTCCATGACGAGGGCCGTGAGCGCGTTGACGATGCCGATGATGGCGACGATGAAGGAAATGCCCTGCAGCGCGTACGTGATGGCAAATGTCTGGTCGAAAATCCTGAAAATCTCCGTGCGCAGGCCTTTGTTGGAATAGACTAATAAGCTGTATTTTCCGGCGTATTTTTCCTCGATTTTTGTGCGGAATGCGTCGGCGTTGACGCCAGGTTTTAAATAGAGCGAGCTTTGGTAGGCGGCGGTGTCGCGCCACAATTGCGTGTAGAGCGGGCGGTTCATGAGGATAAGGCCGGCGTCGCTCGTGTAGTCGTACACGATTCCCGCGATTTTTAAAAACTTTTCGCCCGACGGAGTTGCGAGTTTTAAAACGTCGCCCGCGTGCTTGTCGAATTTTAAAGAAAAGCTTTCGGAAACCATCACGATTTGCGCGGTGTCAATGGTCTTTTTAATTTCCGTCCAGTCGCCTTCTTTCAGCGTTTTGCCGTAGCGCTGCGACTGGATGGTGAGGTCGCCCGCCGCAAACGAAACGAGTCGGCCCTCGTACACCATGCGCCCACCGACGAACAAATCCTGCGCGGCAACTTCCGGCATTTCGCGCAGTTCTTTTAGAAGCTCTGGCGCTATCGGCGTGAGTGTTGTTGCGGCAAGGCGGTTGCTGCTCGGCGCGACGTAAATATCGGCGCTCACGGTCTGATTAATCCACACTTCCACCGTCGAGCGAAAACTCGCAATCATCACCGTCAGCCCGACGACCATCGCAATCGCCGTCATGAGCGCCGCCGTCGCCGTGGACGTTCGCCCGAGCGCAACGACGAGATAATCATTGGCGAGAATTCCTTCAGCACGGCCAATCTTTTTAAAAACCGGCCGCAGCAGCGCGTGAAAACCAACAATCAGCGCGGGCATCAAGAGCGCAAAACCAAGCACCACGCATACCGCCGCAATAAATCCAAAAACGGGCTTGCCAAAAAGCGTTTTCTGCATCGAGGCAATTCCCGCGCCTGCCAGCAAAATTGCGCTTGAAATAAGAATGCGCTTTCCGCTCACGCGAAATTTCGTTTCGAGTTGTTCTAATGAAAATGTTTCGCGCGGAGAAACGCGGGAGGCTTCCAGCGCGGGAAAAACCGCTGAAACAACTGCTGCGCCAATACCGATAACTGCGCCGATAATCAGCGTGGACGGCGCAATTATCAAATCCTCCACAACGACCAAAATGTACAAATTTGAAATCGTCTGTGCAATCTGCTGAAGCGACAGCTTTGCAAGGAAAATGCCAAGCGGCAGGCCAATCAGGACGCCCAAAATCCCCAGAAACGCCGCCTCCGCAATAAACATAAAAAACACCTGCTGCTGGCTCGTGCCGACCGCTCGCAGAATGCCAATTTCACGTCGCCGCCGCAGCGCCGAAATGAGAATTGTATTATAAATAATGAACATCCCGACAAAAAGCGCGATAAACGAAAGCGCCGTGAGATTCAGGTCGTACGCCCCAATCATCGTCTGCACCTGCCGCGTTCGCGCCGCCGGAGTTCGCGCCACCACGCCCGATGGCAGCAGCGTTGAGACGTATTCTTCGGCTTCTTCAATCCTGTCTTTCGGCACAATCAAATCAATCCTGTCCAGCTTCCCCGCTTTTGAAAACATTTCCTGCGCCGTGGCAATATCCACAATGCCAATGCCAACACCCGCGCCCGCCCCAGTTCCCTCGGGTTTTAAAACGTCGAGGATTTTAAAAGTGCGGTACTCACCCGACACCACAAGCGGCAACGAATCCCCTTTTTTTAAAGCCGCCCGCCGAGCAAAATTCTCCGTTATAAAAATAGCGTCCTTTTGCGTGAGGAATTTAAGGTAATCTGTATTCCCCGAATTCGGCTCCGTCACCGACGTGTACGTGCGAAACGCCGCATCGGAAAACGGGTCAATTCCGAGAATTAGCAGCGGCTGGCCTGTCCCCTTTTCGGCTTTTTCCTTTTGGTCAATGAGCTGCGCGTACTGTTCGATGACAGGTGTGATTGCCTGCACGGCTTTTAAG
>DASPKH010000447.1:0-2280 GCA_035628175.1 Patescibacteria group bacterium | reverse complement strand
AAACTTGATCACCTTTTTGACTTTCAGCCAGATAACGCTTTTGAATGGTGGAGTGATAGCAGTGAAGGAGATTAATGGATTTATTAGAATAATATTTTTGCCAGTAATACTGCCAGTAGAAAATAAAAAACCCTTGCAAGTTGTTGTCCTGCAAGGGTTTAAGTTTGTTTGATGTACAGCGTACGGAAGAAGTATTTCCCGCAAAATCAGCCGTTCTGTTTCTGCGAATATTTTCATTTTAAAAACCTATGTTAGTCTATCTTTTCGTAGTAGTGATTTTCTTCTTCTTTTAAAATTATTTTAGGTGTGCCAAATCCTAATCGGGAAATTGAGGTTGCAAAAAGTGCATTTCCTAGCTTGGATTGATAATTTTCTTGGTATCCTTCGTATTGATAAGATAATTCGAGATGGGTTTCCAAGAGTTTATTTATTATTCTATATTTACCTTTACCAACACCCCAATATGAACTTATAAATTGATTATTCGGGAGAAGAATTAATGTGTCGGAGACATAAGGTATTTCTACAAGATTACCATCATAATTGTAATTCCTATTAACATAGGTTCCAATTAACATTCCAGTAGTGAACATGTTGCTATACATTTGGTAAAATGTAAATAAACCACTAATAATGATAGCAATTAGAAAATATTTTTTTGTCAATGGATTTTTAAAAATTTTCCGCAAAATCAGCCGTTCCGTTTCTGCGAATATTTTCATTGTGAATGGGTAATACTCGCTTTCTAGTTTAAAAGTCGAATTAAATTATTTTTTTGAGCAAGGAATTTTTGTCTGGTATCATTATCGATCAGTTGAATATCGACCACACTCTTAGTTGATATTCGTTGGTTGTTATCGGGAAGTTGTGTAGTGAAGATTATAATTGAATCGTTCTGAACCTGATAAAATATTGTTGGTTCACCCTTCCAGATTACATCTTTTAAAGAATCGGGATGCCATGATTCACCATTCGGCTCCGTTTTGGTTAAGGCGTAAATTTGGTGATTTCCTGTAATTCCCCAGCGTTTGCTAATTAAAAATAGAGGTTCAGGTTCAGGATTGTGAAGCTTCACAAAATTTAGCGTCGGCTTTCCAACAGCATCAAGTCCAGATATTGCTTCATTGCATTGGAATCCCGCAAAAAAGGAAAGTGGAAGCCCAATAATTAAAATTAGAAAAACGGTGCTTTTTTTCATGTTAAATTTATTGGATTTCCAAAACTGATGTATTGAAATTTTAAAAAACTCTTTTTAAAACCACCTACCCCTTCATCCGCGCAATCAGCGTTTTCCCCGCAGTCACTTTGTCGCCGACCTTCACGAAAATCTCCGTGCCCGGCAGCACGACCAAATCCATGCGCGAACCAAATTTCATCATGCCGAACTGCTGCCCGGCCTTAAGCTGGTCGCCGACTTTCACGTCGCAGACGATGCGCCGCGCCACGTAGCCCGTGATCTGTTTAAAAAAGATGCGTCCGGCGCGCGTTACCATGCCGACGTGCGTGCGCTCGTTGAGTTCGCTGGACTTCGGGTGGAACGCCACGAGATATTCGCCCGGCACGTAGCGGTAGTGCTCCACCGTACCTGTCACCGGCGAGTAGTTCACGTGTACGTTCAGCGGCGAAAGGAAAATGCTGATTTGCGTCGCCTCACTTTTTAAAAACTCATTTTCCGTCACGGGAATAATTTCAACGACCTTTCCGTCGGCAGGCGAGACGATGAGCGTGTCGTCGCTTTCGGCGTCAGCATGAAGCGGCCGCGCCGGATTGCGGAAGAACCACAGCGCGAACGCCATGAGCACAAAGCCTAATATCAGCAGCACGAATTTCAGCCAGTAATATGGCACCGTAAATCCGCCGATGATAAAGGCAATCGCTACACCGAGCATGATAAGTACATTGTCTATCCCGTACTTGGTAATCATAATTTTCTTGAATTTCTTTTTAAAAACTTTTACTGTAGAATGATATTTTTTTACGTCTGTCATTCCCTGAAAAAGGGAATCCCTGTCAGAAGAAGTTGAAAACAGAGCTGTGAATTTTACGTCTGCTTTTTAAAAAACGAGATTGTTTCCCTGACGCGTCCGACTGCCGTGAGATTCCCCTTTGCAGGGGAATGACATAACATGTTGTTTTTAATAAACCTCGTGTGACCGAAACTTTTTAAAAACCTGTACAAAAAGTGGAAAACCTGGAATTGGAAATCCCGGTTCATTTGCGTAGTTTTGGAGTGGCAAATTTAGCAAATCTTTTCGTCATCACTTTCTTTTTAAAAAGAAT
>DASPKH010000446.1:0-4511 GCA_035628175.1 Patescibacteria group bacterium | reverse complement strand
TTCTGTGATCTGTGAATGCTGCGTCATGTATGCACTGTGCAGTTTTTAAAAGTTTTTTACAGTATTATTACAACGTATGGGAAATTTCACATTTTTAAACAATTCAACAGGAATTTTTTAACGAGAATTACTGTCCATGGTTCTGCTGCTCGGCAGCCGCACGCTCTTCGGCTTCACGCAGTTCGCGTTCTTTTTCTTCCTGTGCTTTGCGCATCTCTTCCTCTTCTTTCTGGCGATTACTGAGCAGTATGGAGAAAAATACAACCATTACAATGCCTCCAGCAATGGTAATTCCAATGAAAATAAGAAAAGACCGGAATAGTATCGTTGAAAGGTCAGCCGATTTGTTAATATATAAAACAATAAATGTTATGCAGCCCGCCAGAATTCCCATCTGGAAAACAGGACTCACAGGCGTTGCGCCCTTGTTTTTCTTTTTCTTTGGTTTTTCCTTTTCTTTTGCCATTGAATTCCCGCGCTTCGGCACGTTTTGTTCTTTTTAAACTTTAAACATAGCCACTTACAATTTATGTGCCGCTATCTGGCGGGTGAGTGCTTCTGTCAGGTGATGCATATGCACGGCTGCCTCACTTTCCGGAAAACTCACCGCAAGAGGTTCCTGCCGGATGATAGACTGCCGAACAGCGCGGTCGTACGGGATAAAGCCAAGCATCGGAATGGTAATCTTTAAAAATTTTTCCGTCACCATATTCATCTTTTTAGCGATTTCCGATGCGTCTTCAGCATCAATAATATTATTGACGATCAATACAAAATTGTCTGTGCTTGTGTAAGGCAGCAGGATCTTCAAAAGCCCGTATGCATCAAGCAGCGACGTCGGCTCATCAGTGATAACGATCGCAATTTTATCAGCAAGAGCACAGCACTGGATCACTTCATCAGATACTCCAGCAGGCGTATCTATGATAATAAGCCCCGCAGGTGGCGTTAGCTGTGACATTTCCTTCACAACGTACACAATATGGGGCGCAACGTCCTTTGGGTCGAAACCCGGTGCCTGTCTGTCGGCCAAAAGGCGAAGTGAAGGGCTGATAGGATAAAGGATCTTGTCCACTGAAACGCGGCCTGCGTACACATCCGAAAGACGGCGCGGCGGCTCAATTCCAAAAAGTAGATGCTGGTTTGGAAAATGCCTGTCGGCGTCCCACAAGACAACGGACGTATTCCGGCGGGAGAGTGATGTGGCAAGGTTTGCTGCAAGGAAACTTTTGCCGACGCCGCCTTTACCACTACAGATTGTGAGAATAAAAGGCGATTTGCCTTGTGCATGCTGCGTTCCGTTTGTTTTAGCCGGGTACAATTCACTCATGCGTTACTCCAAACCTATTGAATACGGTAAAATTTTCTCCGCAAGCGCTTCACGGCTCGCCGGTTCGATATCATCAGGGATCTGCTGCCCGGTGCAGAGATAGGCCAATGGCAGTTGCGTTTCTTCGAGCGCTCCCACAATATTGCCCAGCGACGCAGCTTCGTCGAGCTTCGTGAGGATGAGCGCACTCGGTTTTATTGTTTGAAAACTTTTTAGAACCTGACGGAATGTTGCTTCCGATGTCGTAGCGCTCTGCACCAGGTATGTTACGTCTGGCGTTGCAGCTTCAGCAACGGCAGCAAGCTCGTTTATGTGTGCCTTATTCTGCTGACTGCGGCCGATAGTGTCAATAAAAATAAAATCTCGCTGCGTTTCCTGCCGGATCACCTGTCGTAATTCCTGCGTTGAGTATGCTACTTGAAACGGAATCCCTGCAATTGCGGCAAACGTTTGTAATTGTTCTACGCCGCCAACCTTATAACTGTCTGCTGAGATGATGAGCACATTCGCTTTAAAAACAAGTTTCATCAGCACGGCGAGTTTGGCGATTGTCGTTGTTTTGCCACTGCCAGTGGTGCCGATACACATAACGATCTTCCGTCGACCGCCTGACTGCAATGGATCTTCGATGGACACATGACCTAGCATATGCCTGCGCGCTTGGGAAATTGCATCGCTGACATCGCGATATGGCCCACCGGAAGAAACCTGGCCGACGATAGAAAGCGCTGATTCCTCGTTAATGTCGTTTTGCCGTAGCTTTTTAAAAATGCGACTGTACATTGGGCCGAGCGCAGCGCTATAGCGATAGCGTACATTATCGCTTACCTCATGAAGCATTTCTCGTAGCGAACTGAGTTCATTCTGCAACTGCGAAAAGGCTGCCTGCTGTAGGAGGGCAGAGGGCGCATCAGGGCTTTTAAAAGAACCGGCAGCAGGAGCCGACATGCCACGTTCTTCGGCCGCAGGCGCTTTGACATACGGCGAAATGACAGGTCGCACGGGTGCTGCAGATGCGGGATCACTATCGAGCGCGGCTACCAGCTCTACGCCGCCGCCTGAGCCAACCGCTGCTGCTATCGTACGGGTAGACAGAATAACGGCATCCTCGCCGAGCTCCTCGCGCATTTGCGCCATGGCCTCTTTCATCGTCGCCGCTATGAACTTTTTAATTCGCATGAAGTGGTTTTAAAATACGCGCTTTAATATTACATCACTTTCAACACTTTAAAAAAATTCCCTCAGGAAATTCTTTTAAAAATAGTAAAAGGCGCCATTCAGTTCAAATATAATTAAAAATTTACCTGGATTGCTTCTAAAAAAAGAAACTGCACTGCGGAATAATTCCACAGCGCAGTTTTCATAACATTTTTAAAAGCGTTGGCTTTTAAAAGATTACTCTGTTATCATCAGCGATTTTGAGTCCATGAATGGCCCTGATACCATACGGCAGTAGTATACACCGCTTGAAAGGTTGCCAGTATCAATTCTGACGGAGTGACTACCTTCATTTACTACATTGTCAACAAGCACTTTTACAAGTTCGCCCATTGCATTGTAGAGATCGATGCGCGTGTGTGAAGCAAAACCTACGGTATAGTGTACTTCAATTGTACCATTTGTCACAGGGTTTGGGCTAACGTTCATAAGCATGAACTGCGAACCACTAATATCTACAGCGCGGCCTTCAGCAAAACAGTCCTCAATGTTGACTTTGCTACCAACAGTTTCCGTGATCACGCATTTATCGCGGTCATTAAGGCTCATAATGAGGTCAATATTATAAACCTGGCGTGGAGAGAGATATGTCTGCATTTCCATTTTTACAAGAGTACTATTTGCTGCAATCGGCGTAACGCCACTACCAACAATGTCTATAGACATTCTACCATCTGAGGTCGGTACCGGTGTAGAAGCATTTACAGTCCAGTCGCCTGGCAGGTTTACTTTTGAGAGTGAACCGTTGTACGACATTTCTTTCGGGTTGAACATCAGTGTCGCTTTAAAGCTGCGTATAGCTGCCTGATTCCAGGTAGCGCTTTCACCTTTTACAAGAACGTCAAATTTATCAGAAAGACGGAGTTTGCTTGTATTATCAAGCGTGAATTTCGCATTTACGCGCGTTGTATTCCATACGATAGACATTGGAACTGGCCCGTTATCCGTTTCAGCTATAACACTTGCATGATACATCCGCTCTGTGTTAGGCGTGAAGAGAACCTTGATATCCAGCTTTTCATTTGGCATGATCTGTACTGGCAGTGTGCTTGCCGCTGGCGAAGTGATCGCAAAATACTGTGATTCGTTCGGGAATCCAACAGCATCTTCGATACGGATTGAATTTACACGAACGACCGAGCCACCAGTATTTGTGATCGTGAGCGTACCCTCAGGATTGTCACATAAGAGGTTCGTTGCATCAATTGTTGTAAATTCCAGACCAGGAGCATATGCGCAGGTTGTCACAGTGTAGATCGCTTCCTGCGCAGCTTCAGTACCGCGCGCCGTGTCAGCATACACATTGATCCTTGTTGTTTTACTGCCGACTGTTTTCGGAGAGAATGTCAGGTAGAATGTTTTAAAGCCGCCATTCTCATCGATGTACAGTGGAGTACCAGCGCTGATGTCATTGCGCACGTCACCACTTGGCTGATCTGCCCATGCAAGCTCATTATCAGGGTCCGCAAGCTCTATACGTGTAACCGTCATGCGCATGTTGCCAGTATTGCGAATCGTAAACTCTCGCTGCTGAGACGTTTTGCCAACCTCGACAAATCCATCAAGACAGAAGTTCACATTATTTCCAGTAAGTACCGGAAGGACACCTATACCCTGAATTTTGCCTTCGATTGTTTGCGGCCCTTTACCGCCATTATATGTAGCGACAACGAAATTCTCAAATGGCCCCATTCCCTGTGGTTCAAATTCAACAGGAGCGATAAGTGGGTCAGCACCACCTTGACCTTGCCCTGAGGATTCAGGGGTTAGCAGTGTTACAGGGTTTGCATCTGATGGCTCCTGAGGTCTAATTCTGTCATATATCCTGAGGTTTTGATCCGGTAAAGTTTTTAGTTTCATACTGGTAACACTAACATTGGCATTACCTGTGTTTACTAGATGAACTTCACCTTGATGCCGCGTACCAACACGCTTTTCACCCCAATTTTTGTCACTAATAGCA
>DASPKH010000445.1:0-2977 GCA_035628175.1 Patescibacteria group bacterium | reverse complement strand
GACTACATCAAAAATATGATGAAAATTGATTTGGCACAGCCGCAGCCAGGCCTCACGTGAGGGTGCATCAGAGAGAACTGCCAGCCGGATACCTGATTTCACAAGCTGCATAAGCGTAGCCGTTACGTGCGGATAAGGTTTTAAAGCTGCTTCACGAGCACGCCTGTAGGCAATGATCCCGGCGGATAAAATCCTAAAATCAATATAGCCGAGAATATTCAACAGCAGTTGATCAAAAACCTGTTGGTATTCGATGCCCTGCTCGTTGTAGATTTTGTCAATATGCGAACGTATTTCGGCATTCGTCAGCTGAAATCCAGCGTCGATCATAGCCGCGATTGCTGCGTCGACAGCCTGTTTTTTCATTGCCATAAAATCTACAAGCGTATTGTCGAGGTCGAATACAACAGCTTTTATCATAATTATTACCTTTTTACAATGAACCTTTTAAAAATCGGCCTTTCAAAATGCAAAGTTCGCTATATTTGCGGTTTGCTGAAAGGAGAATTTTTAAAACACTTGTACTTTACATCAAATTCCATGAAATATACCTGTGCCGTATGTGGTTCCAATGATTCCGTTCTTTTTGAAAAAGCAGGCACTTATGAACTTCATCGCTGCAAAAAATGCACCTTCACTTTTATACCAAAAGATTTTTACAAAAATAATGATGTAAGCGCGCAATATGTGGAAAATGCCTCTTCCACTGCGGATTATTACGAATCCAGTGCTAAATTTGACCGCATGAATTTCACGGCGCTTTTAAAGGAAATTGAGCGGTATAAGAAAGGTGGTACGCTTCTGGATGTTGGTTCAAATATCGGTACTTTTGTTTCGGTTGCACGCACGCGCGGATGGAATGCCATAGGTATCGAACCTAACCCACAGGCATTTGCTTACGCAGCGTCGAAAAACCTTCCAATGAAAAATGGATTTTTTACGGAAGAGCTTTGCAACAAAGAAGGAATTGCCAATGCAGATGTGATCACGATGAATGACGTGATCGAGCATGTTTTCGAGCCAATGGACATGCTGAATACAGCGTACAGCGTTTTAAAAGATGATGGCATTATTTCTGTTGTCACGCCAAACATAGATACATTCTTTGGTAAAAAGTACCAAACAAAGCCGCTTGAGCACCTGATCTATTTTACCATTCCATCTATGAGATATGCTCTTGAAAAGGCAGGATTTGAGGTGATCTCGATCAAAAACACTCCACGGTACCGCCACATCGGCAACATGACTAAAAGTACGGCAGGATTTTCGGCAATGGAGAAAGCAATGATCAGTTTTGCAAAACTCCCACCAGTAAATTTCGCGATCAGTACAGCAGTTCGTTTCTTAATTTTTGATGAATTAACTGCAATTGCCCGCAAGAAAAAGAAGTAGTGTTTTTAAGTTTGTTACACGACTTTTCAAAACTACCGACTCATAAAACCCACATCTTCACCATCGGGGAACTCTTTCCGCCATGCGTCAAAGAGTTCCTGCGAATTTGTCCAGAAATTCAGTGTTACTGCTTCCTTTGTTATTCCTTCTGTGACTTTAAAAGACAAGCCGCAATTTTTAGCCACTTTTTCAAAACGTTTTAAAACCTCATGTGCCTTCAGGATCAGATCTGGTGGCGGTATGCTCGCCTGCACCAGTCGTGAGGCACGTCCATTTGAATTGTCAAAGCGGATCCTCATTACGCTCATACTCATTGAGCAATTGACTTTAAAAGGTTGTTGTACATTTTACAGAGCCTTAAAACTTTAAAAGGAATTAAAATGCATTACACTTTCTGGCGCGCGAAAAACCGTTCAGTCTCACCGTCAGGAAATTCCTTGCGCCACTTCGTGAAAAGCTCCTGCGACGTTGTAAGAAAGCTGATCACGACTGATTCGCCTTTTTTCATCCAGTTCTTTTGAAAAGGAATACCGGCATCATCAGCTATTGTTGTAAAATGGTCAGTGAGTATATCGGCGCGTCCATCATTATCCGGCTGCGGTATTTCAATTATTGCTGCTCGTGCAGCTGTCCCCTCAGAATCTTCAAAAAGTATCTTCATTTTTTTCCTTACAAAACTACATGTAATCTTTCAAATCTACGCTAAAAATTTCTAATTCTTTTCAGAATAATTACGTATTTTCTTTCTGTCTAAGCCAAATTCTATCACCATCCCCATCAACGCAAGAGATAAAGTAAAGGCTGTAATCATTGCGCCTGTCTTAAAAGTCTGAGATTCATATCTCATTTCAACAGTATGCGTACCAGCTGGCATATCGAGCGCGCGAAGCGCATGATATGCGTGCATAGTGCGGACAGGCTTTCCGTCCAGATATGCCTGCCACGCCGGATAATACAATTCGCTTAGGACAAAAACCCCCGGTTCGGAAGTAGTAACGGAATATTTCAATGAATTATTGTTGTATTCCAAGCATTTAATTTGATGATTTACTGCCGACGGCTCAGCTTTTGAAAGCTGCATCTTAGGGCGCTCCTCAAGAATAGCAGTCTTTTTAAAATCAATTGAGCTCTTGTACATTATGCCATGCACCTGCGCCGAATCCGTCACAATGGCATCATACGTCATCCACGCACGCGGGAAATGCGTAGGCCGCTGGGCGAAACCAGCACCGCCGCGAACAGTATCAACCTGGATCTCATACCGCATGTTTAAAAGGTCAAGTGTTTGCTGAGCAAGGCCTGTTGGCGGGTTACGACGTTTTAAAAGAAGCTGGTTATAGCCTTCATATAGCATGATCGAGTCTACAAGACCTTGGTTGCGCTGCATCGCCATAACGCCTGGTGCTCGCATTGAAACGCGGAAGAGATCATTGGGCGGTTTAATTTTTAAAAGATTTTTCAATTCATCATTAACCACATATTTATCAGCCGGATTCTCCGAAGAATTTTTAAAAGATCCGTTATGCAATGTCAGGTCGATCCCGGCAATAAGAAGTAGCACAATTCCAGCAATCAAGGGCGAAAT
>DASPKH010000444.1:0-21404 GCA_035628175.1 Patescibacteria group bacterium | reverse complement strand
TGAATGAAAAAGGTACAACAATAATTATGGTAACCCACTCGCAAAGCGATGCCGATTACAGCCGCCGCACAGTGCATCTTTTTGATGGGCATATAGTGACGGAGAATATCCGCGAGGCGACATATCATACCGACAAAATTTCCGTGAATTAGTTTTAAAAAGTTTTTAAAGTTCAGGCCGATATGTTTAAAAATTATATCCAAATCGCCCTCAGAAATCTCCTGCGCAATAAGGCATTTTCGTTTATAAATATCTTTGGACTGGCGGTCGGGCTGGCGTGCTGTATGCTGATAACGCTGTACGTTTACCACGAGTACAGCTACGATACATATCATAAGAATAGCGAGAGGATTTTCCAGCTTGCCGCAGCGAATACGAATAATGGCGAGACGATGAATGCGGCTGCTTTTTCTCCCGGAATTGCTCCGGCTTTTCAAAGTGAATTCCCTGAAATTGAAAAAATTGCGCGGCTGATGAGCCTGTTCCAGGATGACCGAACGCTCTTTCAATACCGCGAGCCGGGCGGAAATATTAAGGCATTTTATGAAACAAAAGGCTACATGGCTGACCCCGATTTTTTTTCAATTCTCACCTATGATTTTAAAGAAGGTAATGGAGCCTCAGCTTTTCAAAATCCTAATTCTGTTGTAATTAGCGAAGAGATTGCAACAAAGCTTTTTGGTAGTGAATCGGCTCTGGGCAAGGTTGTAAAAATCAGTAGTAGTACGAATAACGATTTTGATTTTACCGTTTCCGGGGTCTTCCGTCCGAATGCTACACCGTCGCATATTGACGCGCGGTTTTTGATGTCTTTTAAAGGCGGCGATATTGAAAAGTGGATGGCGAATACGACGTCGCTGCTGAATAACAATATGTTCCATGTCTACCTTCTTTTAAAACCAGGAAGTAGCGTTGCGGCGCTGGAACAGAAGTTCAGGACTTTTGAAGACAAACATTTCCGTGAAACTTTAAAAGCAAGAGGAGGCGATAAAAAGCTTTTCCTGGTCCCAGTTGAGGATATCCATCTTCGCTCAGACATCGAACACAATGTAACGCCTGCAGGTAGTCGCATGTACGTGCGGATTCTGAGCGCAATCGCGATTCTGACGCTGATTATTGCGTGCATTAATTTCATGAATCTCTCTACTGCACGCTCCACGAAACGCGGCATTGAAGTTGGTATTCGCAAAGTTTTGGGCGCTGAAAAATCCTCGCTTGTGCGACAGTTTTTGGGCGAATCGCTGCTTATGGCGTTCATTGCTTTTCTTTTTGCCATTGCGCTTGCAGAACTTCTCCTCCCGCTTTTTAAAGAATTCTCAGGCCGCGACATCACGCTTTCTATCAGCAATCACGCGCCGCTTTTTGGCGTATTTGTCCTTTTGACGATTATTACCGGTTTGCTCGCCGGAAGCTATCCTGCATTTTACCTCTCCTCCTTTAAACCGGCGAGCGTTTTAAAAGGCAGATTTTCAAACTCTTTTGCGGCTGTTTCTCTTCGCAAAGGTTTGGTGATTTTCCAGTTTGTCATTTCCGTGGCGCTCATTATTTCATCGGTGATTATCGCGAACCAGATGAATTATCTGCGCTCGAAAGATTTAGGTTTTATTAAGGAAAAGCAAGTTGTAATACCACTTCGCAGCACTGCTTCAAAAAACAATTTCGAGTCTTTAAAAACCAAACTTGCGGCTAATTCTCAGGTGCAGTCCGTTGGCGCGGCTATGTATTATCCGGGGATTTACAACCCGTCGGACTGGCTGATGTACAAAGAAGGAAATTCGATGGCAGATGCAAGATCGGTGTATATCAATCATGTGGACAATTCCTTTTTAAAAACTCTCGGGATACAGCCAAAAGCGGGTCGGATTTTCTCGCACGAATTTCCGGCTGATACGAATTACCGCATAGTTTTAAACCAGAAAGGCGTTGAGGAAATGGGCTTTGCCTCCCCTGAGCAGGCCGTTGGAAGCTGGGTTGCCTTTGAGCCGAGAGGCGAGCAAATCCGCTTTGAAATCGTCGGCGTGGTAAACGATTTTCATTTTAAAGACCTGCGCATTCCGATTGAGTCGTACGGCTTTTTGCTGATGAATCAGCCGAATTTCAATTACCTAATCGCACATGTGGCTGACGGCGATATGGCTTCCACGCTTCAGTCTATCGAGCAGTCGTGGCGCACACTCAATCCGAATGAGCCGTTTGAATACAGCTTTCTCGACCAGGATTTTCAAAAGAATTACGAAGCTGAATATCGTCTCGCTAAAATGATTGGGTACTTTACCAGCGTTGCAATTCTTATTTCCTGCCTCGGGCTCTTCGGGCTTGCGACATTCAGCGCGGAGCAGCGCACGAAAGAAATCGGCGTTCGAAAAGTGCTCGGCGCAAGCATCGCCAGCCTGATGATGCTACTGACGGTGGACTTTTTAAAACTCGTCATCGTGGGCGTTATGCTCGCTTCCCCGCTAGCGTGG
This sequence comes from Patescibacteria group bacterium, assembly GCA_035628175.1. Taxonomy (GTDB): domain Bacteria; phylum Bacteroidota; class Ignavibacteria; order Kapaibacteriales; family DASPKH01; genus DASPKH01. The sequence continues at coordinate 18,939 of DASPKH010000444.1, read as the reverse complement.
TACATTATGAATGAGTGGCTGCAGACGTTTGCATATCGTGTGGAAATTACGCCGTTTGTATTTATTGGAACCGGAATCCTCGCTCTTTTCATTGCCATCGTGACAGTGAGTTTCCAGACGTTTAAAGTGTCGGTTTCCGACCCGGTTCGCTCGCTTCGCTACGAGTGAATTTTTAAAAACTTTAAAAAGAATCTTAAAAGAATTCTAATGTTCAAAAGCTACTTCATCATCGCATTCAGGAATCTCATCAGGCATAAGGGCTTTACGGCAATTAATATTGCGGGGCTGGCGCTTGGCATTACGGCATGTTTGCTAATTGGCCTGTTTGTGTATGACGAAGTGCAGTACGATAAATTTGTGCCGGATGGCGAACGGATTTATCGCGTAGTCGTTGAGCGCTCAACTCCTATTGGCAACGAAATTTCGCCACGGACTCCACCAATTTATGCCCCAGTGCTTCAGCAGGATGTTCCCGAAGTTGAGACATCAGTGCGCACGATGGAGATTCTTTCAAAAAATCTATTGGAAAGCGGTGACAAGAAACTGTACGTTGAAAATGGAATGTACACGGGCGCGAACTTTTTTACAATTTTCCCGCTCGCTTTTAAATATGGTTCGATAAATGATGCTCTGCAGGAACGAAATTCTATCGTTCTTTCGGAAGAACTCGCCACGCGTTTTTTTGGAAATGAAAATCCGGTTGGGCGTGAAATGACAATGGAAAAAGAGTCATTTCTCGTGCGCGGTGTTTTAAAAAACAGCGATGCTAAGTTTCATTTAAAACTACATTATTTGCTACCGATAGAATCGGCGCAACTTCCCACTGAGCGTATGAACGTGTGGTATTGGAGCCAGTTCAATACATACGTAAAACTAAAAAAAGGTGCGAGTGCGCATGCAGCTGAGGCAACATTTCAGCAAATCGCGAAGAAGAATGTTCCGCCGGTGCTCGGAGAGATGAACCACACGAATACACCGATTTTCCAGCCACTGCATGACATTTATCTGCACTCCGCTGATTTCAAAATTGACATGGCGCAGCGCGGAAATATCGTGTATGTGAAAGCGCTCAGCGCAATCGCAATGTTCATTCTGCTTATCGCCTGTTTCAATTTTGTCAATCTTGCAACGGCGAAATCGCTGCAGCGCGCAAAGGAAGTTGGTATTCGCAAAACCCTTGGTGCGAGCCGCAAACAACTCATATTTCAATTCCTCGGCGAAGCTGTTTTTCTAACAGTTTTCAGTGTGATAATTTCCGCCGCGCTTGTTGAAATTCTCCTTCCTACACTCAATGATTTTACCGGCAAAACTCTCACATTCCAGGCTTTTAAAAACTCGCAAATTATCCTTTTACTTATTGGTCTAACATTCACTATTGGAATTCTGGCAGGACTATATCCAGCGGCTGTTTTATCCGGTTTTCAACCCGTAAAAGTTTTAAAGGGAACGTCGGCGAGCGATGGCGAACCAGGCAAAACTCCCTGGCTGCGTCAAGGCCTGATTGTTACTCAGTTTATCGTTTCCGTTTTCCTTATCATTAGCGCGATGACGGTTTTTAAACAGGTGAATTTTCTGCACAATAAAGACCTGGGCTTTAGCAAAGAACAGGTTATGTTCTTCCCCATGCGCAGTGAAAATACTTTTAAAAACTGGGAGACTTTTAAAAATGAATTGCAGCGCGCGCCAGGCATACAATCGGTTTCTATCGGCTATGGTTTTCCGGGCGACATGGTTGCAGGTGACCGGATAATTGTGCCGGCTGGCGGCGAACGAAAGCAGCATTCTGTCACGCAGATTCTCACTGACCACGACTATATTAAAACACTTGGTTTAAAGCTTTCTGCCGGGCGCGACTTTTCAGAAGAATTCGCAACGGACAAAGACCACGCATATATTATTAATGAAACTGCGGTCAAGCAATTCGGTTTTTCATCACCTGAAAATGCAATCGGAAAGCTACTCGAATGGCCGGTGTGGAATGACAGAAACCCGGATTCTTTAAAAATCGGGCAGATTGTCGGCGTTGTAAAAGACTTCCATTACAAAAGTTTATTCGACAAACTTGAGCCGGCAGTCATCCAGATTTTCCCCGAAGCCTACTGGAAAGTTGCCGTAAAACTTGAGACAAAAAACATCGAGAGCGCAATGGCACATGTGCAGAAGGTGTGGAATCAGTTTTCGCCCGACTTCCCTATTGAATACACGTTTCTGGATAAAAATTTTGAAGTAATGTACAAAGCCGAAGACAAGCTGCAATCGCTGTTGTGGATATTTACGGGCATCGCAATTTTCGTCGCGTGCCTCGGGCTTTTTGGCCTTGCAACATATTCCGCGCAGCGCAGGAAGAAAGAAATCGGTATTCGCAAAGTTCTCGGCGCTTCAATTTCAAATATCGTGATTATCCTCACAAAGGAATTACTACGGCTTGTCATCATTGCAAATATTATTGCGTGGCCGCTTGCCTGGTTTATGATGGACGGCTGGTTACAGAATTTTGCCTACCGTATTTCTATCAATTTTGACGTTTTTCTGCTAGCAAGTGCTGTCACGGTTTTGATTGCATTTGTCACGATTAGCACGCAGGCTTTTAAAGCCGGGAGTGCGAATCCTGTTGATAATTTGCGTACAGAATAATTGCTTTTAAAAGAGTTTTACAAGCTTTTAAAAGCAATTACACACCAAAAATATACGGACATTTCACTCATGTTTAAAAACTACCTCATCATCACACTGCGAAATCTCGTGCGGCAGAAGGGCTACACGGCAATAAATCTGCTGGGTTTGGCAACGGGAATCGCGTGCGCCGTTCTCATTTTCCTGTATGTGCAGGATGAGCTTTCGTATGAGAATTCTCATAGTAAAGCCGATAATATTTACCGCATGTCGATTGTCGCGGAGATAAACGGCAAGAAAGACAGGTTCGCGATAATTCCAGCGCCAGCTGGACCGAAGCTGATGGAAGATTATCCTGAAGTGAAAAATTTCTGCCGGCTGCATGGCACGGGCGATAAAACGCTTTTGCGCTATGATGACAAAAAGTTTTACGAAAAACACGTGTTTTTTGCGGACTCAACGCTGTTTGACATGTTCGATTACGAGTTTGTGCATGGCGATGCGAAAACCGCGCTGACGAAACCAAACGCGGTTGTCATCACGCAGAGCGTTGCCAAAAAGCTTTTTGGTGACGAAGATCCTGTTGGCAGAGTTATCCTTTTTTCAAACCAGTACCAAAATACCGTTAGCGCCGTTGTCAAAGACCCACCAAAGAATTCGCACATTCGCTTCGATGTGCTGATTTCCTACATTACGTATTCCGAAATGATGGGCGAGTTTATGAACCAGGCATGGGGCGGGATGAGTGACTATACATATCTTGAGGTCAAACCGGGTTTTAAAGCCGCTGTGTTTGAAAAAAAGCTACCGCAATTCTATGATAAATACATGGAGCCGATTTTTAAACAGTTCAATGCAAAGATGCAATTTCACGTAATGAATATCCGCGATATTCATTTGCACTCAGATTTTCAGGCTGAACTGACGCCAAGCGGCAACGTGGAATATGTGTATATTTTCATGGCTGTCGCAGTATTTTTGTTAATTATAGCCGCTATCAATTACACTAATCTCGCAACCGCTCGAGCAACTAAACGAGCGAAGGAAGTTGGCATTCGCAAAGTGATGGGAGCCTACAAAAGAGGACTAATTTTCCAGTTTTTAATTGAAGCTGTTGTGCTGTCATTTCTCGCGCTGATTATCGCGATTGCGCTTGTTGAGATTTCACTTCCTGCATTTAATTCTATCGCTGAAAAAGACCTTACGTTTGGCATTTTTAAAAATCCACTGCTGCTTTTAATTCTCGTTGGAATTGCACTTTTAGTTGGACTGATCGCTGGAAGCTACCCGGCATTCTACCTTTCGTGGTTCGAGCCCGTAAAGGTTTTAAAAGGAAATTACGCGCGCGGCATGGGACGATTTTCACTGAGGAAATCGCTTGTTGTGGTACAGTTTACAATTGCCATTGCGATGGTAATCTGCACGTTTGTCGCGTCGTCGCAGCTTGACTTTTTAAAAAATAAAAACCTGGGCTTCAACAAAGACCAGATGATGGCGATTGCCATCGAGGATACGACGGTAAGCAGCCAGCGCGAGGTCATCCGGCAGGAGCTGCTAAAAAATCCGCGTATTGAGGCTATTTCTATGGTGCAGGCACCTCCGGGCGGTGAGATCCCCCTGCAAATTATGCGCGCGGAATCGAACAATCAGCTGAGTGATTTCGTGATGAACATCGTTTTCGTTGATTATAACTTTTTACAAACGATGCAGATTCCTTTAAAAAACGGGCGTGATTTTTCTGCGGAAATCGAATCGGACAATCTCGAAGCAGGTCTCATGAATGAAGCAGCGGAAAAGAAGCTTGGCGGCTCAGCCCTTGGGAAACGCTTCCAGTGGGGCTTGAAAAAAGATGGTGGCGCGGTGCGTGACGGGCGCGTAGTGGGGGTGATAAAAGATATTCATTTTGCGTCGCTGCACAATGCCGTTGAACCGCTGCTCATCCTGCCTGCAAAGAAACTTCCGGCGGGTTATCTCATGGTTCGCATTGCGCCACAGGACATTCCACAGACAATCGAATTTGCACGTGGGGTATGGCAAAGAATGTTTCCAAACCATGTCTTCGACATGTCATTTTTGAGCGCGAGCTTTGATGCGCAATACCGCGCGGAAGAAAATATAAGTACGATTTTGCGCTACTTCTCCATTCTCACGGTTATTATCGCCGCACTCGGGCTTTTCGGGCTTGCTTCCTATACGGCTCAGCAACGTAGAAAAGAGATCGGTATCCGCAAGGTTCTTGGTGCTTCGGAAGCAGGAATTCTGGGATTGCTCTCAAAAGAATTTGCAACACTTGTTCTCATTTCTACTCTGCTTGCTGCGCCGATTGCATGGTACGCGATGACGAAATGGCTTGAGGACTTCGCTTATCGCGTGGAAATTGATGCGATGATTTTTGTGTGGACAGGGTTTCTCGCGCTTGTCGTTGCCATGATTACCGTAAGTTATCAAACTTTTAAAGCATCGATTTCAAATCCGATTCATGCGTTGCGATATGAGTAAGGTTTTTAAAAATTCCTTTTTAAAAATTTTTAGTACTTGATTGAACTATTAGAAAGTTTTAAAAAGCTAATAGTTAATTATAACAAAAATCGTAAGTTTATGTAAGCACTTACGCAAATTTTTAAAACTATAATTCATTCTCAACTTCTATGGAGAAATTATATGAAATTGAATCTCTACAATGCTATAATGCTTGTGCTTTTTCTCTCGGTTTTAAAGGCTCCGGCGCAAAATGAAATCAGCCCAAAGCTTGCCGAAAGGCTGCAAACCTCACTTGATATTTTACGTGAGGCCAATGGAATAAAAAGTGTCTCCGCGGCGGTGTTTATACCGGGCCAGGGCGTGTGGAAAGGCGCGTCGGGCATGTCACATGGTAAGGTAGCGATTGACTCAAACACGCTTTTCAGCATGGGCAGCATCACAAAAACATTCATGTCGGCAGAGTTTTTAAAACTCGCTGAAGCCGGCCAGCTTTCGCTTGACGACACGATAGGCATGCACCTGCCACCAATTCCAAACGTCAATCCATCAGTTACAATTCGCCAGCTTCTGGCTATGAAGTCCGGTTTAGCAGAGTATATGAACGGTAAATGGTGGAATTCCATGTCGAATCAGCCTGCAAAAGTCTGGGGAGTTCGTCAGGCATTAGACACATTTTTGACGGCGCCGGTCGGAGCTCCAGGACAGGACTGGGCATACACAAACACAAATTATGCGCTGCTGGGATTAATTCTCGAAGCAAAAAAGAAAGATTCTGTACACAAAATCCTGCGCAACGATTTTCTGACGCCGCTCGGGCTGAAAAATACATACATGAATATTCTTGAAAAATATCCAAACGTGCTTGCGCATAACTGGCAGATCCAAAGCCAGAATCTTGTAGACCTCGCTGTCATCTCGAAAAATTCCATCTGGACTTCGACTGCACCCGCCGGTGGCTTTGTGTCAACACCAGAAGATTTAGTGCGTTGGGGTTATAATTTGTATTCCGGCAATGTGATTTCACAGGCGTCGCTGAAGGAGGCGATGGTGTTTAGCATGCCGTCGAACTACGGCTTAGGTATGGAGCGATTTCCGGATAATGGACGCACATACTACGGACATACGGGCAGTATTATCGGTTACGTGGCAATCATGATGTATGACCCGGTGGACAGTGTTTGCGTCGCGGTGATGATAAATCAGTCCTCAAATATTATAAATCTCGGAAAAGGAATATTCAATGTTCTGAGGGCATACCAGGCTACATCCGTCAACGACATCGTCGCGCAGGAAGATATTCGCATCACGCCAAATCCCGCCTTTGACAACGTCACTTTTTCGAATCTTGCAGGAAATTATTCTTTAAAAATCGTCAATAGTCTTGGCGAGACTGTCTACAATGGAACTTATAATTCAGCAGAACTAAACATTAACACGCGTGAATTCGCAAACGGTATGTACATTGCAGTTCTGACTTCTTCAAGCAGAACAATTAAGAAAAAATTGTTCATTCAGCATTAAAATTCTCTTTTAAAAAACCACCTTAGAATCCCCTCCGGTGTCAACTGAGATTACTACTCTGCGCGGGAAGAGAAAGATGGTTAAAAGATAAGACTTGTTCCAGTTCAGAAGAGAAATCTGCAAAAGTAAGTGTTAAAAAAATTCTAACTCAGAAGTTATACCAGAACTATTTTAAAGCTACTCCGTAAAATATTCAGGTATAACTTTTTGTTTTTTCAGTATAACTATCTATGAAAACACTTGTACAAGCAGTATTCTTCTTACTAATTTCCTCCTCTGTTCTTGCACAGAACAAGATTCAGAAAATTGATAGCGTTTTGACCTCGCTACATGCAGCCGGCAAGATTAACGGAAACTTTCTTATCGCAGAAAAAGGCAATATCATTTACAAAAAAAGCTTCGGCGTTGCAAATGAGGAAACAAGAGCACGCATTGATGAGAATACCATTTTCGAGCTGGCGTCTGTTTCAAAACAGTTTACTGCAATGGCAGTTGCACTTTTAAAAGAAAAAGGAAAGCTTTCCTATGATGATGAAATCAGTAAGTATTTGCCACAACTGGATTTTTATAAAGGCATTACCATTCGCAATCTGGTACATCACACGGGTGGTTTGCCGGACTACATGGAGCTAATGGATTCAGTGTGGGATAAGTCAAAAATCGCAACAAATAAAGATATTTTAAATGTTTTCGCGCAGCACAAGCCCCCTGTTCTCTTTGCACCGGGAGCAAAATTTGAGTACAGCAATACCGGCTATGCACTCCTTGCCTCTATCATTGAAAAGACTTCGGGCCAAACATTTGGAGACTTTTTAAAAACCAATATTTTTGAGCCGCTCGGCATGAACAGCACTTTTGTGCATACGCGGAGATTTGCGCCAAGAGCAATTTCAAATTATGCATATGGATACGTTTTTGATGAGCGAAATAAGCGTTTTGTATTGCCGGATTCCCTTGAAGACTATAGTATTGTTATGTGGCTCGACGGAATAGTCGGCGATGGAACAGTGAATTCTACCATTGGCGATATGCTTAAATGGGATCGAGCGCTCTACAATAATACCCTTGCTTCAATTGCAACTATGGATGAGATTTTCACTTCAGGCAAATTAGCTGATGGAAGCGAGACAGAATATGGCTTTGGCTGGTTTGTGACAACAATGAATGATTTTGGGAAGGTAGCCAATCACAGCGGCGGATGGCCAGGCTACAGCACATTCATCGAACGTCACCTAGACAATGATAAAACAATAATCATGATGCAAAATCATGAGCGCTCAGTGCTTCCGGCAAAATCCATTCGCTATTTGCTCTACGACAAACCGATTCCAGTTCCGCCGCAACGCAAAGAAATCTCACTTCCCGTCGAAGTACTTACATCATATATCGGCGAATATGAACTCCAGCCAGGGGTAATTTTAAAAGTATTTATGGAAGGAAATGGCTTAAAAACCCAATTGACCGGTCAGAGCGCATTCCCAATTTATCCCGAGTCTGAAAACAAGTTCTTTTTAAAAGTTGTCGACGCGCAGCTCGAGTTTTTAAAAGATGCAGACAATAAGGTAACAAAAGCAGTCATGCATCAGAATGGCAGACAAACAGAAGTTTTAAAAATCAGGTAACTTTACGATAATTATGAAGATACTCATTATCGGTGGCACAGTTTTTCTCGGGCGCCACATTGTAGAAGTAGCTTTAAAAAATGGGCACGAAGTCACACTCTTTAATCGCGGGCAGCACAATCCGGAACTATTTCCCGCGGTGGAAAAGCTGCGGGGCGACAGGCGAAAAGATATTTCAGTTTTAAAAGATAGAATGTGGGATGCGGTAATTGATACGTCCGCATACTTCCCGAAAGATGTAAGTGCGCTGGCGGATGTTCTGAAAGGAAACGTGGCGCAATATGTGTTCATTTCGTCGGTATCTGTGTATGAGGGTTTCGACAAGCCGAATGACGAAAATTCACCTCTGGCGCAATTGCCTGAAGGCGCAGACCAAACAAAAATTACCGGCGAGACATACGGTGCTTTAAAAGTTTTGTGCGAGAATGAAGTTTTTAAGAGTTTTAAAAATGAAGCACTCATTATTCGTCCGGGTTTGATCGTTGGCCCGCATGATCCAACGGGGCGCTTCACGTACTGGCCAAGAAGAATTGCGCGCGGCGGAAATGTTCTTGCGCCGGGAAATCCGCAGGCGCCTGTGCAATTTATTGATGTGCGTGATTTAGCCAAATGGATAGTCAGCCTTGTAGAAAACCGCACAATGGGAATTTTCAATGCTACCGGCCCGAAAGAGCTTTTACGTATGGGTGAGTTTTTAAAAGAATGTAAAGAAGTCTTAGAGAGTGATGCAGATTTCACGTGGGTAAGCGAAGATTTCCTTTTAAAAAATGAGATCGCTGCATTCACAGAAATGCCGTTATGGATTCCCGCAGAAGCTGAGGATATGAGCCGCACGGATATTTCAAAAGCTGTAAACAAAGGACTTACTTTTTGTGATTTAAAAACCACGATTGTTGATACTCAAAATTGGGATAAAACCGTTACAGAAAAATTCCCAATGGACAGGAGTATGACAGCTGAGCGCGAGAAGCACCTTTTAAAAGCATGGGAAGAATTGCAGAAGTAAATCATCTGAACTTTTTATACATTTTATAATAATCACAATGAATTACGTTTTCATTCTCCTCTTTTTTGCCATCACACAAACGCTGACAGCGCAGGAATACTCGTGGAAAAAGCTCACGACGGAGCCCTATCCTGGCAAGCAGGATGACATTTACTTTGTGAATGAAAATACGGGTTGGTATGTAAACGGCTACGGGAAGATTTTTAAAACGGCGGATGGCGGCGCGACGTGGGCGATGCAGCTTGAGCAGAAAGGTTCGTTTTTCCGATGTATTGCCTTTATTGATAGCCTGACGGGATTTGTGGGAACAGTTGGAACGGATTATTTCCCGAATGTGAAGGATACCATTCCACTCTATAAAACGACAGACGGCGGCGCGACGTGGAATCCGGTGACGTATTCAGGGCCGGTAGTGAAAGGTTTGTGCGCGATTGATATTGTGAAAGAGCAGTTCATTAATCATGGTGAAATCGGTTTTAAAAATCACATCTTCGCTGTTGGGCGCGTAGGCACTCCAGCGTTTATGCTCGTGAGCCACGACGGCGGAGAGAGTTTTAAAAGTGTGGATTTGAATCCTTACGGCAGGTCGCTGTATGATATCAAAATGTTTAACAAAAACGAGGGAATTGCATGTTCGGCATCTGATGCGGATGTGCGAAAAAGTAACGCACGCATACTTTCCACTAGCGATGGTGGCGTGACGTGGCAAACGGTGTATGAATCCACCCGCCCATTTGAAATCACGTGGAAATGCTTTTTTCCAACACGCGAAATCGGCTATGCGACGATTCAGCATTATAATCCCGATTCTACCGTAACATCGCAGCGCATTATTAAAACCACCGATGGCGGCAAAACCTGGAAGGAAATTGCTTTTACGGACGACTACGCTTCACGGCCATTCGGTATTGGTTTTCTGGACGAAAAGCACGGTTACGTCGGCACAATGAATTCGGGATATGAAACACGCGATGGCGGACTTTCATGGAAGAAAATCAATCTTGGGCGCGCGACCAACAAAATAAGAATTTTAAAAACGCCTGACGGCAAAGTTTACGGCTATGCGATTGGCGTTAATGTTTTTAAACTTGAGCAGAATTCGTAAGCTTTAAAAATCCAGCTGAGGCCGCAGGACTTTCCATACATTATCAGCAAGAATCCTATGACCTTCGGCCGTTGGGTGAATCCCATCAGCAAGATTCAAGCGTGGTACGCCCCCTACGCCTTCCAGGATAAATGGAATGAGCGCAATGTTATTTTTCTGCGCCAGCTCGATATACATATTTTTAAAATCTGTGGTGTACTTCTGCCCCATGTTCGGCGGCAGTTGCATTCCGGCGAGGATTATTTTTGCAGCCGGATATTTTTCACGCGTGCGGTCAATGATTGCCTGGAGGTTTTTTCGCGTGTCGGCTACCGGCATTCCGCGCAGACCGTCATTGGCACCAAGCTCCAGCACCATCACGTGAACAGTATCTTTCAAAAGCCAGTCAATACGCCGCAGCCCGCCCGCTGACGTCTCCCCGCTCACACCTGCATTGATGCTTTTAAAAGGCAGTTTCAGCGAATCCATCCGTTTTTGAATTAATGCCGGGAATGCCTGCGAAAGCTCTAATCCAAATCCCGCCGTAATACTATTGCCAAGAAACAAAATATTTTTAGAAGTTTGGTTTTGACTTCCTGAAGGACGCACCGGAGCTTCTGTTTCAATCGTGGGCCCTGTTGTTTCTGTGGCTTGTTTTTCCGACTTTTTACAATCAGCCAGCAGCGAGACGGACAGGAAAAATAATGCTAAATATCGTTTGCGGAAACTTGTTTTCATAGATAACCGTATAGTTGGAAATTATTTCTTAAACTTTAGTTAGTCAGGTAATTCTGAGTATTTAAATGCTTACTAAATATGCATGGACAAACCTATAGTAAAACCAAGCCTATCTTAAAACCAGGTCAGTACTGGGTAGTTCGGACGAACTTAGCTTTTGGCCAGGTCCTAAATTTAGATAATATTGAAAAACATAGTCGCTTTAGCTCCGAGCCTTGGTATTTAGTATTTAACACCCTAGATGAAGCTAGAGCTTATGCAAAATCTACAACCACAGACAATCCAGTCGACGCTTCAATCATGGATTGGAATGGTAATTTCATTGAATGCATAGAAGGAAAAATGAACGTACTCGAAATAAACAATATCAGCAAGACCTACCGCAGCGGCAAAACCGACCTCACTGTACTGAAAGACATCAATTTTTCTTTGCCGGAAGGCTCGAGCTGTTCGATTGTCGGGCCATCGGGTTCAGGAAAATCCACGCTGCTCGGGCTTTGCGCCGGGCTGGATAGTCCGACGACGGGCACCGTTGCGATAAACGATATAATTCTCAATGACTTAAACGAAGATAAGCGCGCACAAGTTCGGAATAAGTTCGTTGGGTTTATTTTTCAGAATTTCCAGCTCGTGCCGACACTCACTGCGCTTGAAAATGTGATGGTGCCGCTGGAGCTGCGCGGCGAACGTGGCAGCAGGCCGTTTGCCGAGGAGCTTTTAAAAATGGTGGGGCTTGAGGCGCGCATGGGGCATTACCCGGTGCAGCTTTCCGGTGGCGAGCAGCAGCGCGTGGCGATTGCGAGAGCGTTTATTAATAAGCCGAAGATACTTTTTGCCGATGAGCCGACGGGCAATCTCGACGGCGAGACGAGTGAGATTATCGCGAAGCTGCTTTTTGACTTGAATGCTACGCAGGGAACGACACTGGTGCTGGTGACGCACGACCTGGAGCTGGCGCGGAATACGCAGCGGATTATTCGGTTGAAGAGTGGGACGATTGTTGAGGATTCGGTGACGGCGTGAGGTTTTTTTCAAGGTTTTTAACGCAAAGGTTCGCAAAGGAAATGCGAACCGTTAGCGATCTCCTTTCGGCGTGAATCCCTCTGCCCTTGGTCATCTCCCTTATTAAGGGAGACATTCTTGCTGGGTATCATTTCCTTGAAAAAGGGGGACTCAGGTTTGGGTGTGTTTTAAAGCTTTTGCATTAAGGCGAATTTTATAAAGGCAGAATTTACTTTTCTGCAACGTTTGGAATGAGATTCCGCCTTCGCGCGAATGACAGTTTTTAAAAAGGTTTTTAAAATGGGATTTGAATTTAAAATTCTTCTTCGTGAATCGGATTTAAGCGATGAGGCTTTAAAAGAAGTTGTCAGCAAGCTTGAAAATCAGAAAAAGTTTACGCAAGACTGGCCAGAATTTACATTGGCACTTGAAAGTGATGGAATCTATATCTGCAAAAATATTGAAAGTAGTTTGTGGACAAGCCTTGAAGAATTACAAGAGTTCTTGCTTTTAAAAGGAATACATCATAAAGTTCAGGAGCTTTAAAGCGATTTTGCTTGTGGTAACATTAAGATGGATTCCCGCCTACGCGGGAATGACAGTTTTTTGGTTTTAGAAAGATTTTTTAAATGGTGGCCGGACGGCAAGGGTGACTGCTACTGATGGTGAGATGATGTACGACCGAGCTCAAGCTATCCTTTTGTATTGGTTTTAAAAACTCTTTTTAAAAAGTTTTTCATTTTTACTCTTACTTTTTACTTTCTTCAGAATGAATTTTCTTCGTGCGATTTTTGCTTCGTGGACTTTTAAAATGGCGTGGCGGGATAGCCGGACGCATCGGCGGAAATTGGTGATGTTTATGTCGAGCATTGTGCTTGGTGTGGCCTCGCTGGTGGCAATTGACGGGTTTGGCGAGAGTATGCGGGCGTCAATTGCGACGGAGTCGAAGGCGTTGCTGGGGGCGGATTTGGCGATTGACAGCCGGAAGGAATTTTCTAAAGAAGCGACGGCGCTGGTGGATTCGATTGGGCGGACGTTTGGCGGTGAGCGGGCGCGGCAGATTAATTTCACATCCATGATTTATCTGCCGAAAAGCGAGAGCGCGAGGTTTGCCCAAATCCGAGCGCTGGAGGGTGATTTCCCGTTTTATGGTGATTTTGAAACCCAACCGGAGCGGGTGACGCGGCTTTTTAAAAGGAGTGAATTTGCGGTGGTGGATGAGAGTTTTTTGACGGAGGAAGGCGCGGTGCTGGGCGATACGCTGCAGGTAGGCGAGGCGCATTTGCGGATTGGCGGGATTTTAAAAAAGGCGCCGGGCGAGGCGTCGGTGGTGGCGATGGCCGCGCCGCGCGTGTATATCCCGGTTTCTGTTTTGGAAAAAACGAAGTTGCTGCAGCAGGGCAGCCGCGTGCAGTATAAGGAGTTTTTTAAATTTGATGATGATGTTTCGGCGAAGGCGATTGCGGATTCACTGGAGGTGAAGCTGACGAAGCTGGACCTGGACGCAGAGACGCCGGAGTCGCGGCAGCAGGCGCTGGAGCTGGTGCTGGACAATGTGAACCGGTTTTTAAAACTGCTGGGTTTTATTGCATTGCTACTGGGCGGTGCGGGCGTGGCGAGCGCGGTGTATGCGTATATCCGGCAGAAATTGCCGACGATTGCGGTGCTGCGGTGCCTTGGCGCGACGGCTTCGCAGACGTTTGCGGTGTATTGCGTGCAGGCGATTGCGATGGGGCTTATCGGCTCGGTGGTGGGCGCGCTGGTGGGCGTTGGTATCCAGTTTTTGCTGCCCCAGATTTTTAAAGATTTGATTCCGGCGGATTTGCAGATTGTGTTTCCGGTGGCGTCTATTCTACGCGGGATAGCGACGGGCGTTGGGATGTCGCTGCTTTTTGCGCTGCTTCCGCTGCTTTCTATCCGTAAAGTGGAGCCGTTTTCTGCACTGCGTGCGAGTTTTGAAGAAGGTGCGCAAAAGCGTGATGCGCTGCGATTTGTGCTGTATGCAGTGATAGCTGTAGCGGTGTATTTTTTCGCGTATTTGCAGACGGCGAATTATCTTGCAGCGACGGTATACGCGGTGTCGCTGGCTGTCGTGTTTGGCGCGCTGGCACTGGCTGCAATTTTGCTACGAAAGCTTTTAAAAACATTTTTCCCGAGCGCGTTTCCGTATGTGTGGCGGCAGGGTTTGGCGAATCTATTCCGTCCGAATAACCAGACGCTGACGCTGATGGTGAGCCTGGGTTTTGGTACGTTTTTAATTTCGATGCTGTACATTGTGCAGGCAAATCTTTTGGGGCAGCTTTCCGTTGCGGGTTCGGCGGGACAACCCAACTTTATTTTGTTTGATGTTCAGAAAGACCAGCGCGAAGGTGTTTTAAAAATTTTAAATGACAATCGCGCGCAGGTGGTGGACGAAGCGCCGATAGTTACGATGCGGCTGGAGGCGATAAAAGGAAAACCTGTTGACGAAAATTCCAACGATCCGAACGAGCGCATGAAAGTGCTGCAGCGCGAATATCGCGTGACGTATCGCAGCGGCCTGGCGGACAATGAAGAACTTGTTGCCGGAACGTTTCAAAAGCGAGCGCCGAATATGCAAAATGTGCAGATTTCGCTTGTGGACCGGTTGGCTGAACTGTGGGAAGTGAAAATCGGCGACGAGCTGCGGTTTAATGTGCAGGGTTTAGTCATCAACGCGAAGGTGGGTTCGCTGCGCAAAGTGAATTTCCGGAAAGTGCAGACGAGTTTTCAAATCGTATGGCCGACGGGCGTGCTCGAAGAGGCGCCACAATTCTACACGCTCATCATCAGAACACCCGACGCAAACGGCGGAAAAATCCAGAGCGACCTGGCGCAGCAATTCCCGAACGTTTCGGCAATAGACCTCGGGCTGGTGCTCGATACGATTGACAAGATTTTACAAAAAGTGGCCTCCATCATTCGCTTTATGGCGTTATTCTCCGTGGTAACGGGGCTGACGGTTTTGGCTTCGAGCATCATTATCAGCCGCTACCAGCGTTCCCGCGAAAATGTGCTTCTGCGCACCCTTGGCGCGACCGGACGGCAAATCACGCTTATCACGCTCGCTGAATATTTCCTTCTCGGCCTGCTCGCCGCGCTGACGGGCATGCTGCTCTCCTACCTCGGCTCGTGGCTCATGGTCACGCAGGCATTCCGCCTTGAGTACACGCCGGAATGGGCGCTCGGGCTGATGATTGCGTTGAGTGTGGCGATGCTAGTGATGCTCATGGGCTTTTTAAACAGTAGGGCTACGCTGAAGACACCGCCGCTTGAGGTTTTGCGGAGCGGGGTGTAGTTTTTTTTTAAATGAAAAGGCAGGCTTTTTAAAAAGTCTGCCTTTTCATTTTAATATATGCCTGGGTCTATCCAACCAGCGTCTGTCTTTTCAAAAACTAACCAAAATTCTTCTGAATAATCTACATCATCAAACTTTGAGTTTATATAATTGTGGAATATAATATAGACATTTTTTTTAGAGTCATATAAAGGCTTCGAAATAATGACAAATCCATCTTCAAAATGTTTCTGCCACTGATAATATTCCTCGCCTGTTTTTAAAGAATTCCAGCTTTTAAAATAGATCATTTCAGATTCGGCAACTGATTGGGCTGCATTCAACCTTTCCAATTTCCAGATATACTGTTTGTCAACTTCGTATTGTCGGCTAGGGCTCAGCATTCTGATTCTCTCTTCAAGGCTCTTTTCTTCAGAATGAAATTCATTGTAATAACTTACCCAGTCATCATATTTCCTTGGATAAAGGTAAATTTTTCTTGGCCATCCGAAAGAGTCTATTCTCGGCAAATACACCTCATTCAAAAAAGCATACATCTCCTCTTCCGGCAGTTCTTTAAAACGCGGATTTTTTAAAGCTGCTTCCCGCTTTTTCACTTCTGAAATATTTTCAAAAGGATTGCAGGAAATTGCAAATAACACAAAAAGGATAATGAGCTTTTTCATCACTGTACCTTCACCACAATCACCGTCATATCATCATGCTGTTCGGCTTCTCCAGCAAAAGTCTCCACTTCTGCCATCACTCTGTCGCGGATTTCTTCGGCTTTTAAAAACCTGTTTTCAGCGATGATTGCCTGGAGGCGTTCCGTGCCGAATTCTTCTTTTAAAAGATTTTGCGCTTCGGTGATGCCGTCGGTGAGCATGAGGAAAATATCGCCGTTTTTAAAAGGGCATTGCACTTCTTCCAGCGCTTTTTCAAAAAGTTTGTTGCCTGAGAGCGCAAGGCCGAGGCCTTTTGGCATTATTTCTTTAAAGCAAGCTGTCTCAGCGCTGAAGTGGTAGAGCGGCAGGTGTCCGGCACGGGATACGGTGACGCATTTTTCATTTGAGTCAAATCGGGCGCCGAGAGCCGTGATGTACGAACGCCTGTCAATGTCGAGATGCAGCAGCTTATTGGCATGTGCCAGAAGGTCGCGCGGCGAGCTAGCGGTAATTTCGTGTAGCGAACGTATCATGCCCTGTACTTTCGACATGTAGAGCGCGGCGCTTGTGCCCTTGCCACTCACGTCGCCGATGACAATGGTGATGCATTCTGGCGAATTGACGAGATAATCAAAATAATCACCGCCCACTTCCAGGGCTGGCTTTGACATGCCTGAAATGTCAAGGCCTGTTATATTTGGCGTTTTCTGCGGAAGCGATTCTAATTGGATGCGGCGTGCAATTTCCAGTTCATGTTTTAAACGTTCCTGCTCGGCAAGATTTTCGTAGAGAAAGGCGTTTTCAATGGCAACTGAGATTTGATTTGCAACTGCATTTAAAAATGTGAAATCCTCTGCATGAAAGGGTGCTTCGCTTAATTTCTCACCGATAATTATGACGCCGGTAAGTTTATCTTTAGCAAAAAGCGGTGCCATATGGCGGAAATTCAACTCGTTAAAAGAACTTCTTAGAACTTCAGGCAGAGCTTCTACGCTGAACCGCGAATCGGTTTTAAAAGCGCGGATCTGACGTAAAGCGCGTCGGTCGAGAGCTTTGTACATTTTTTTAAAACTTTCCGGAGGCGCACCAAAAGATTCACCGCAAAGTAGATCGTCTTCACTTTTAAAAACGAGGATTGCCGCTTGCTTTACACGCATGAGGGTCGCTACTTTTTCAACGGCACTGCGGGCGAGAACAGGGATTTCAACTTTGCTTGCAGTCACTTCGCTTATTTCGCTTGCGGCTTTTCTGTAATCGTACTGGTCACGATAATAGCGGCTATTGATGAACTTCTGCCCGCGCCTGCCAACCCAGAAAAAACCAGAGGCGATAAGAATAGCAAGCCCCGTTATGATCGCTTTTTCAGCGATGCTCCGCTCTTCAAGACTTAGCGGTGAATCCAAAATTTCAAACGAAGCACCCGTAATACGAATATTAGGAATGGAAAGCTCGGTATGGATGAGCGCAAAAATTATCCGCATGGCAAGGAAAACCAGCACCACCGGCCACAAAACCGAGATAGTTGTGTACTGGATATTTCTTTTTAAACGGATGTCAATATCGAAAAGTCGGTAGCGGCCGATGACATAAAGGTAACCAAGCGGAATGCCCAGAATGACGAGCGGAATGATGAAGCCAAATGAATTGCCGAAATTATTGTAATTAAAAATAACATTCAGCACTACCGAGCCGATTAGGGAAAATCCGGCGATCCGGTTGATAATTGCATTGATCTTTTTCGTTTCGTCGTCGCTTGTTTTTCTGTATTTAAAATAAATGACGGTATTAAATATCACCAGAGTAATAACACCATTGATAAAAAAGCCATCTTCAGCGACGAAAAATGATAGAAGAACAGTCGCAACCGCGATCGCATAGGGAGTAATGATGATCCAGCGCTTTTTTACAAGATTTTCGCGTCTTCGGGGAAAATACATGCTGGAGTGCATCCAGATGGCGATACCAACAAGTAACATAACGATCGGGCTCATGATGAATATCATTTCCAGGATATTTTGGGGTACAGTTGCGCGGTTGCCAATCGCCGCAAAGCCATAGCCCATCATGAGAAATCCCATAGAAAGCAGC
This sequence comes from Patescibacteria group bacterium, assembly GCA_035628175.1. GTDB lineage: Bacteria > Bacteroidota > Ignavibacteria > Kapaibacteriales > DASPKH01 > DASPKH01. Next base: position 824 of record DASPKH010000444.1, on the reverse strand, counting down.
CGTATCGCCTTCTCCTTTGGCTGCTTCATCCCGAGGAAATACCCTGTCCCAAGAAACGAAATGCCGCACAGGAAAAACGCAAACTGGAAAAATTTAACACCAAACCTCGCCAGCTTTACCGGCAGAATGATCGTTTTGCCGCTGCGGATAATCTCGTATTCCACGGCGCGGTCAGCCTGTGCGCTCCGCATAATATAGTCAGCTTCAAAGATCCCATTGAACTGCCGACCATTGATCTTCACGATGAGGTCGCCAATTTTCATTCCCGCGCGGTCAGACGCACCATTTTTCGTAATATCTATTACATACGCCGTCACCGGAAGCTGTTCGGTCCTGTTTTCGAGCGCGGCTTTAGTCGTTCGGTACATGCGGCTGATATTACCCGGATTTCGCAGAACGCGAACCGTCAGGCTGTCCTGCGGAGAATATTTGGCGAGCGCCTCAGCCAGCTCTGCCTCGGTACGAATGCGCTCTTCATCTACCTGCACAAAAAGATCGCCTTTACGGATACTATCATTCTGCGCTACTGTAATCCTGTTTTTAAAAAGGGGCAGAGCTTCTACATCGCTTTTAAAGATTACGTCGGTAGGCGCATTAGTGAAGAGATTTTCGTCTGTTGGTGAGCTTGCATACTGGTAGAATTTCACGCAAGCAGCCACAAGGAGCACAGCAGCAACGATAGTAATTATACTGCGGAAAGCTAATGGACGATCGTCAAAATATGAATGTGCACGTGGAGTAAACATGCTCGCTTTTTAAAAACAATAAATAAACTTGTGGTGATTATACGCAATCCCCTGCAAGTGGTTGCAATTGTTAAGAGG
>DASPKH010000443.1:0-6340 GCA_035628175.1 Patescibacteria group bacterium | reverse complement strand
AAAACTGTTTTAAAAGGTGAAAACTCCCCTTCGTAGATCAGTCAGAAATATAGGACCGCCCTCATGCGCCTCCTCTAATAAAAGATACACTCCGGCTGCAAGTCTACCTTGTGAGAAAACCCGTAGTCTTTTTTTTCATGTCATGCCTTTAAAAAGTGAATAATTGAAGTGCCGTATAACGTACATTCTCATATGGTATATAGATAAAAAGCGATTCTTCCTTTCTTCCTTTCTTTCAATGGGCATAATGAATTAAAATCAGGCTGGTAAGAGAAATTGAAGTCCAACTTCCTAAATCAATCACTACAAGTGTATATAGGAATTTCTTCCTTGTATATATATTAATCCATAACATTTAGCATTATCAATTATTCTAAGAATCCGCATAAAAATTGATGTTATAGTTAGGATAATTCCCTGAAATTGTAAGATATAATAATTTTCACATAACGTATCGTTGTATATATAGTGGGTACCGCCCATAATTCCTTTTCAAAGCCAGAGAAACATTATTGGGATACTTACATCTTCACCAGTTCTGAATAGAAGTATTGAACTTACAAATGACTAAATACCAAGCTAGTAGAAATCTCATTATTAAAAAATATTTCTTTTACTATAGCTATGGTTTACTGAACTGTAGCTTTTTTATTGATAATTACTGTTCATAATTATGGCATTAGAAGTGAGCTATTTCACTTTGTAGTAGTTCACATAAACTATCTATAATACCTGTTTAGCCAGGATTTTCGACAAATCCTTTTAAAAAATGATGAAATATGGTTTAAAGTCAAATTCCCACGATTTACTATAAAATAATTGCACAACTACGTTGTATGAGATAATAATTGATGGGGAATGAGCTGAGAAGATTACCATATGGAAAGTTTTAAAAATAAAGGCTGAATAGCATCTTTAGATGCGGGTTTCCTGCACTCTGCTATAGTGAAGTCGTGAAGTCTCATTCCCAGAATAACTTACATAAAGTGCCTTACCTTCTAAAGCCGTGAAAAATCCTCTTAACGGCTTTTTCTATACTTTCCCCATAAAATCCCTACCGTTTATCCCGTTTATTTTTTGTATTTTGGCGAAATTTCAGAGTTATGCACTCTTCTCCCCGGGAATCCCACAAAAAATTTTAAAACTTTTTTTCAATTCGGGATTTCTATAGAAAATTTTGTGTTGTAAAGCGTACGCTTACATATTACCAGAAAAAATACTTACAATCTCATATAATCAGAATCAGAGAAATTCCATGCGACTTGGATTATTTTCAAACGACGTGGCCATTGACCTTGGTACGGCAAACACACTCATTTGGATGAAAGGCAAAGGTATCGTTTTAAATGAGCCTTCAATTGTGGCCTTCGACCGTACCACAAAGCACATCATCGCCATCGGCCATGAAGCACAGGCAATGGTGGGAAAAACTCACCGGGACATCCGCACGATACGCCCTCTCAAAGATGGGGTGATCGCTGACTTTGAGATCGCCGAAGGTATGCTTCGGGCTTTTATCCGTAAGGTTTCTACCTCATGGCAGCCCGCCAAGCGTGTAGTGATCTGCGTGCCGTCGGGCATTACGGAAGTGGAAAAACGTGCCGTTCGAGACAGTGCGGAGCATGCTGGGGCAAAGGAGGTGCACCTACTGGCTGAGCCAATGGCAGCTGCTATCGGCATCGGGCTGGATGTGCATGAGCCGGTCGGTAATATGATCGTGGATATTGGCGGTGGCACAACAGAGATTGCTGTAATAGCGCTTTCCGGCATCGTGGCTGACGAGTCCATTCGCATGGCAGGCGACGAATTGACCGCCTCTATCCTCCAGTATTTTAAAAGAACGCATAATATCCTGATTGGCGACCGTACGGCTGAGCTTATCAAGTGCGAAGTCGGTTCGGCAGTGGAGCTGGAAGAAGAAATTGAAATTGAAGTAAAAGGCCGTGACCTCATTTCTGGTATACCGCGCATGATCACTGTGACATCGGCTGATATTCGTGAAGCGCTTCGCGAACCGATCAACGTGATAGTAGAATCTGTACGCAATCTACTGGAGCGCACCCCGCCGGAACTATCTGCTGATATTTTTGACCGTGGGATTATGCTTACAGGCGGCGGCGCCCTTTTAAAAGGGCTTGACGAACTTCTCCGCCGTGAAACGAGTTTGCCTGTGCATATTGCTGAAGATCCTCTTACTGCCGTTGTTAGAGGTACAGGTAAAGTGCTTGAAAATATGAATGATTATACGTCAGTTGTTATTAAAAGCCGCAGGTATTAATTGTTCTTAAAAAGTTTTTAAAGCTCAATAACAAAAAACTTTTTTCTTAGCCCTTTTATAAAAATATAGCCAATTTATACATTTCATAATAAATCCGGTCACTGATTACCGATCACCGATACACTATGCGGAGTTTCATAGAATTTGTTGTTCGTACAAAAGATTACATCACGCTGTCGGCGCTGATCGTGATCTGCTTTGCTATGATGACCTATGGCAATGTAGCGCAGCTTGGGGGCTTCCGGACAGTGGTGGTGGGCGGTATCGGATGGATACAAAACGTGTTTTCTTGGGTGCCAAATCCCGTTGCTTTAAAAAGTGAAAACCGCGCACTCCGTGAGCTGAATCTCCAGCTTTCGACAGAAGCTGCGAAAATGCGTCATGCGATGCTTGAAAACGAGAAATTGCGCAAAATGCTTGCTTTTAAAGAGCCAACCAATACACCGATCGTTCCTGCAGAAGTAGTCGGAAAAACAACGGTGCAGCTGCGCAACTTTATTACGATCAATCGCGGAGCTAAGGATGGTATTAAGCCCGGTATGGTTGCAAAAACAGATGCCGGGCTTGTGGGAACAGTTGTTTCGGCAAGCGAAAATTTCGCACTTATCCAGCTTATTATAGATCGTGATGCGCGTATTGCTGCACGCATTGAGCGTACAGGCATTGATGGAATAGTAGCATGGGAAGGCGAGGAAAATCTTATTATTAAAAATATTCCTAAATCATACGATGTACAGGCTGGTGATCTTCTTGTAACGTCCAACTACAGCAATAAATATCCTGCGGGAATCCCTGTCGGCCGTGTGACTGAGGTGCGTGACGAAGCGAATTCACTTTTCCGCCGTATCATCATTACACCGTCTGTTGGTTTTTCAAGCCTTGAGCAATTATACGTTGTGCTCTATATTCCAAATCCGGAGCGCGCGCGCCTGGAGCAGGAAATGGAAGCACGTGTTATGGAGAGCATCCGCGCACGAACTACACGCCGCGAACGATAAAATTTTTAAAAGAATATGCCAGTATTTTCAGAGCAATCCTCGGTTTTAAATACATCGCCTGCATTACGCTATGTGTATTATGGCGTTATCGCACTTGTGCTTTCGATCATTCACAGGATGTTCCTGGACCTGATCTCTGTAGCCGGTGTTACGCCTGATCTGCTCCTGATCCTAACTGTCTGGATCGGTGTAAAGGAAGGCCGCGCCGTTGGGCAGTTTGCGGGCTTTGGCTCCGGATTGCTTTTTGATATAATTTCTGTAGACGTACTCGGCACGAATGCGCTTGCTAAGGCGATCGCCGGATTTATCGCAGGACTTTTCTACACTGACGACGAGCGCGAAGACCGTACGGGCAACTTCCGGTTCCTCCTTATCGTTTTTCTTTGCGCGCTTATTCACAATCTTATTTATTTCTTCTTCTACATTCGCCTGACGGAAATGTCGTTCCTCGACTTTTTCATCAAGTACGGCGTTGCTTCTACGCTTTACACGACTGTCGCCGCGATATTCCCCATGCTGTATTCCTCACGGAAAAAGCGCTACGACGACAGGGATTTTTAAAAATAGCTGTTAGCCGCTGGCTGTTAGCTTTTGGCTTTAAAAAAAATGTTTTTAAAAGTTGCCATTCCCGCTCAGATGGGAATTCATGCGTCAATATTTCTTTTAAAAACTATCTCACCACGCTCACGCTTCTTGATACATACATCCCACCCAAACTCATTTTTAAAAAGTACAAGCCATTCGGCACATTCTCGCCCTTAAAAGGAAATGTATGGGTGCCCGAACTTTTAAAAGCATCATGCACAATGGCAACTTCACGTCCGAGCATATCATGCAGCGTGATTTTCAAAACACCATCAGCCGGAAGAGAGCAAGTAATTGTGGAGGATTCCTTTAAAGGATTTGGGAAGAAATTGAGGGAAAGCCCAGCAGCATCTTCTTTTAAAATGCTCGTTGCAAAATCGCCGATTGTCTTGATATGCATGACGCCGAATTCTTCTGTAGCAAGAGCGATAGATTTGCCGTCAGACGAAACTTTGATGAGCGTTGGATAGCAGGGAGTAGTGATGGAAGCTGTCATTTTTCCTGTCTTGACATCCCACATCTTAATAGTTTTAGATTCGTACCTATTAGTGTAGTCTGGAACGGGCTTTGATGCAGTGACTAAAAATTCCTCATTTGGCATCCATGCCCAAGCTGTTAGAACAGGTCGGTAATATGGCACCTGCTCTACTACATCTTTAACAACAGAAACAAGAGAATTATTGACATTATCGTAAATTTTTAAAACCTGCCAACCCTCATAATCACCAGAAGCGGCAGTTACTTCGACATATCCGTCACGCTCAATTCTGTATTTGCCGTGTGGTGAAACGTCATAGGATGAATCCGCGTCAGGTAGAACCGCGAGAGATTTCATCTCAATCAGGTTTCCCTCAGAATCCCACGAGATTTGTGTAGAATCCCTGCTTATTGTCAAGAGTGTATCGCTTTTAAAACCAATAGACCTTATGTTTAGACGGTGGCCTTCAGGCGAACGCCATAGGATTTTATCTTGATCTGTCAAACACATAAATGAGTAATAGCTCGTGGGCATTACGTCGGTATTGCACATATACTGCCCCCCTACAGCATGTCGTCCATAGAATTTTGACCAGTCCGGCGAAATGCCAATCCTCATCCCGGCACTAAGAAAAAGATACCTAAAGCTTGAATCAGTAATATTCCAAAGCAATTTATTACCAATCAACAGAGATTTATCATCCGGTGAAAAAATGATATCAGCAAATGGATAAATGGGAATCCCGATCTTATGGCCATCCTCTATCTGCTGTACAACGTCTCCTGTAGCAATATCCGCTATAACTACTTTTACCCTATCCATAAGGGCGAACATAGCTCCGGTATTATTGGTAGTTATTGTATATCGTTCATTTTCAACATAGGGATTGGTATATGATTTTAAAACTTCACCCGACGGGAAGCGGATCAGTCGGATTGGTAATTTGGAATAGCTTGGCATGATGAGCGCTGTGCTATCGCCCGGTAGTAACGTGATGTATTCGGAAGATTCTACTTGAAAATTAATTTTCGTCCATGTCTCAGTTTCTATAAATACATTCGTATCAATCAGGAGATATTTTCCGCTAGGAGAAAATTTGTGTAATTTACTGTATGTATTATACTGGTATGATGAAGAATATGGTAGTTCTTTAAAAACTTTGCCGGTCGCAGTATCTATAAAAACGGTCTTTTCTTCTTCAATGACAATAAGGAAATTATCCTTTTTCGACCAAAGCAGTTGTAATCCCCTGTTGAACCCATCCTCGTTGATTCGCATTGGTTCTTTTAAAAGCTTACCCGTAAAAGCATCTCGCAGCTCGATAGTTGTTTCTGTTAATAGAGCAACTACCTCTCCATCAGGTGAGACGGCCACACTACCTACGTACGGGCCAAAACCACCGCGATACCAGCTCTCGCCAAACACACCCTGCGCTTCGGCTTTAAAAGAAACGGCGATAAATAAAACGGCGATAAAAGTTTTTAAAGGGGATGTCATGATGCGCGGAAGTTTTTAAAAAGAAAATGCTTTAAAAGTAAGAACACTTCAGGCAGGTGTATATCACAACATTCTTTTTAAAAATATTTTCACCACAAAAGTACGGACAGGTCGCAACCTGTCCCTACCGCACGACGCTCACGCCCTTCGTCACACTCCGCCCGCCCGACGTCATTTTTAAAAAGTACAAGCCATTCGGCAGATTCTCGTTTTTAAAAGGAAGAGTATAACTGCCAGCGCTTTTAAAAGCATCATGCACGGTGGCCACTTCGCACCCGAGCATATCGTGCAGCGTGATTTTTAAAAGGCCATCAGCCGGGAGTGAGCAGGAAATGGTGGATGATTCCTTTAATGGATTTGGGTAGAAATTGAGGGAAAACTCTGTTACTTCTTCTTTTAAAATGCTTGTTGCAAAATCACCGATCGTCCTGATGTGCATAATGCCGAATTCTTCCGTGGCGAGCGCGATGGATTTGCCGTCGGGCGAGACTTTGATGAGAGTTG
>DASPKH010000442.1:0-5314 GCA_035628175.1 Patescibacteria group bacterium | reverse complement strand
GTGGTGTAAGCGAATACGGGATTACCGTTCGGTGGGATAAAAACTTCCTCACTGTACTACACCTCATACTGGAACGGCGCAGTAGTTTTAAAATCCTCGATGGAGTAAGATTCGGTGGCACTATGACTATTGATGATGCATGGTCATTAGGTTTTGACCATATCGCAATAGCAGCAGGAGCTGGTCGGCCAACAATCATCTCCATGAAAAATAACATTAGCAGAGGTATCAGGAAAGCGTCAGATTTCCTGATGGCGCTTCAGCTTACGGGTGCGGCGAAAAAGGACTCATTAGCAAACCTACAAGTACAATTGCCAGCTATAGTTATTGGTGGAGGACTGACGGGGACTGATACAGCTACAGAGACACTAGCATACTACCCAATTCAGGTTGAAAAATTTTCCGAAAGAGCGGATATTTTAAAGAATGAAATTGGTGAGGATGCATTTTGGTCAATGTATGACGCTGAAGAGATTGAAATTGCACACCGATTTTACGAACATGGAAAACAAATCAGAGCAGAGCGTATAAGAGCTATTGCGGCAGGCGAAATGCCAAATTTCCTTCCGCTCCTTAACGAATGGGGGGGCGTCACAATGGTCTATCGAAAGGCCCTTCAGGATTCGCCGGCATATAGGCTAAACCATGAGGAAATTATCGAGGCTCTACGAGAGGGTATACATATTGCTGAAAACCTCTCGCCTTATGAAGCTATACTCAATGAACATGGAGCCGTAAAAAGTGTGATTTTTGAAAGGCACGCAAAGCGTGAGGATGGTCGCTATGTAGATACAGGTGAAAAGATCGAATTGCCAGCACGATCGGTCTTTGTAGCAGCAGGTACTGCGCCAAATCTAACCTATGAACACGAATATGCCGGAACATTTGAACTGGATAGTCGGAAACAATACTATGCAGCATATGAGACAAGTGAATTCTAATGAAGCAGTTTATCCGATAAAATCAAAAAAGCAGTTTTAAAAGGCTGCTTTTTTGTTTAAAGCGCAAAAAATCTGTATTTTGTAATAATATTTAAAAAGAATGTGACACGAAGCTGTTTAAAGTGTTATTACAAAGCTTCATGTCGCTAAAATAAACCCCGTTGAATATACAAGGAGAAGCTTAGTTTGGCACACGATCAAACAGAGCCCAATAAATCGAACGATAGACGAAAAGCACAGGCACTTCCGGCACAACCAGAAACTAAAGGGAGCCAATCGGAGCGAGCACCACGCGAGCGAAGAAATCAGGACAGGCCATTTAAAAAAAACCGAGAAGGCAGAAATGAAGAATCCATCTACATTTCAGTAGTAATCCCGCTTTTAAACGAAGAGGGTTCTTTGCCTGAATTAGCGGAAAGGCTTGAGGCACAGTTGAGGGAAGTAGCAAATAGTAGTTGGGAGGTGCTGTTTATAGATGATGGTTCGACGGATGCATCCTTTACAGTAATACGCGAATTACATAATCGTAATCCACGTTTTAAAGCAGTTCGCTTCAGGCGCAATTACGGGAAATCTGCGGCCCTTTCCGTCGGATTTGCACAGGCGCGCGGTAAATATGTTATCACTATGGACGCCGATTTACAGGACGATCCCGCTGAGATTCCTGCTTTACTTAATAAATTAAAAAGCGGTTACGACCTCGTATCAGGCTGGAAAAAGAAACGCTACGACCCTATCAGCAAAACGCTCCCATCGAAATTCTTTAACTGGGTAACATCAAAAGCAAGCGGCATAAAGCTTCATGACTTCAACTGCGGCCTAAAGGGATATCGCAGGGAAGTTGTTAAATCCCTCCAGGTCTATGGTGAAATGCACCGTTATTTACCCGCACTAGCACACTGGGATGGCTTCAAAGTAACAGAAATACCTGTTCAGCATCATCCGCGGATCCATGGCTACTCTAAATTCGGAGTAAGTCGGTTTTTAAAAGGATTTCTAGACCTTCTGACAGTACTTTTTACCACGCGCTATGTAAAGCGTCCGCTCCACTTTTTTGGAGCCTTAGGATCCCTGTTTGCATTAATAGGGTTTGGAATTGATCTTTACTTAACGATTGAATGGGCTCTCGGCCACACAAATCTTAGTAATCGGCCACTTGCTATTTTTGGAATTGGCCTTATAATAGTAGGAGTTCAGCTCATTTCAATAGGTCTTATAGCCGAGCTTATTGCAAAGAATTCAATGCAAAATTTTAAATACAATATACAGGAACGCCTGTAGAAATACTTTATGCTATGAAATCACTTCTTCTAAAAAGAATATGCCTTTTCATGGTTGCCGCTGTTATTGGGCTTACGGCAATATCCCTAGAAGCACAGGGTTTGAAAAATATACAGGCAACAGCAGGACTTTCCACAATGTGGATTATCAATGATAATGCAGCGCGGGAAAGTATTGTACCACGCGATGAAACCGATATTCCCGGGGCGGGTTTTGATGGCCAGCAAATTGGTTTCTCAATCAGGATGCTTTATAACCTTAATGAAAAAAAGAAGTTGCGGCTGACTACAGGACTCGACTATTACTTTATGCGGGGGGTTCAACGCAATCAGCTTACGTCTTCCACAATTTACTACACATACGCAGTCAATGTACCGACAATTGTACTTGGAACTGAGTACGCATTTGTAGAATACCCGCCAGGTGATGTACGCATATATGCGGGTATTGAAGCCCGTGGAGCGTTTACGAGTGCCGAACCAATTGATTTCCGTCTCGTGCGCCTCGGTGATAATACTCTTATACAAAGCGGTACAGGTCAGATCAAAGATAATGCGTTTAGGCTTGGTGGGGCAATAAGGCTCGGCGTTGATGGCGAAATTTATGAGCCCATGTATGTGAATATTAGTGCCGGATACGGAATCTTAAACCTTATCGGCCGTGATGACACCCGCGGTGAACTTTTTACCCCAAATCACTCTGCCGTTGGCTATACTGAGGAACGTGAGAATTATATCCATAATGTTCTGTTTTCCTTTCTACTACAATACAGGTTTTAAAATATGCAGGTAGTTAATTCTATTAAAATTCACGAAAATTGCCTGCATTTTAGAGGAGATATTCCCTGCTTGCCACATAAGCAATTTGGTGTGCATTGTGATGGATGCAGTTTTTACAGGCCTCAGCAAAAATCTATTCTTATTATAAAACTTGGTGCAATTGGTGATGTAATCCGTACGACGCCCCTGCTTTTAAAAATCCAACAGGAATATCCGAATGCAGCCATCTGGTGGGTGACACATACACCAGAAATTTTGCCAAATAATATTCATCGCATTTTAAAATTTAATGCTGAATCGTTACTTGTGCTCCAGGCGACTGAGTTTGATACGATTATTAATCTTGATAAGGACCCAGCTGCCTGCGCGCTTTTAAAACTTCTCGAAGCACCGGAGAAAATAGGCTTTACTTTAAAAAATGGCAAACCTGCTCCGGTTGACGCCCGCGCTGAACATAAATTCCTCACTGGAATTTTTGACGATGTCAACCAGCAGAACATAAAATCGTATGTACAGGAAGCCTTTGAAATCTGCGGATGGGAATTTAAAGGGGAGGATTATCTACTTCGTGAAGTTCAAAAGATAGACTGGCGAATTCCTTCAGGTGGACGCCCGATCATTGGCCTTAATACAGGCTGCGGTGAACGCTGGATATCACGTCTATGGCCACGTGAATCATGGGCCGATCTCATCGTAAAACTGCAGAAAGCTGGTTACTGCCCGATACTTCTGGGCGGGCGTGACGAACACGAATTCAATACAAATCTTTCAAAAGAAACAGGCGCGTATTACGCAGGCCAATTCCCGCTTCAGCAATTCATTTCGCTTATGAATGAGTGTGACGTAGTAGTTTCTGGCGTAACAATGGCAATGCACATTGCGATTGCTTTAAAAAAGCAACTCGTACTTTTCAATAATATTTTCAATCCGTACGAATTCGAATTGTACGGCCGCGGCGAAATTATTCAGCCAAAAAATGCGTGCCAGTGTTTCTATAGTCCAAAATGTACAAACCCGAGCTATCAGTGCATGGACTCGCTCGGAACAGACCAGATTTTTGACGCTGTGAGCCGCTCGGTATCGGCTGTTGTGGAGAGATGAGCGAGGTTTTTAAAAAGGGTTCTTTTAAAAAGAAAATCGTCATCGTCGGCCCCGCGTACCCATATCGCGGCGGTCCGGCGCTTTTCGTTGGCAATCTCTACGAACAGCTTTCAAAAGACTTCGACGTCGAAGTTTTTTCCTTTACGCGCCTCTATCCGCAATTGCTTTTCCCCGGTGTGCGCCAGGAAGATGTAAGCAAAGTCCCCGCAAAACCACATCCCGTGCATCGCACGATTGATTCGATAAATCCCCTGACGTGGTATAAAACCGCCCGCGAAATCGTGCGCCTAAAACCTGACCTCGTCGCCTTCGACTGGTATCAGCCGTTTTTCGGAATGGCGTATAATACGATTGCGGGCATTTTAAAAGGCGCGGGAATAAAAGTGCTTTTTATCACGGAAAATGTGATTTCCCACGAAGCGCGCTTCATTGATACGTTCCTCACGAAAATCGCGCTGCGCCACGCTGACGCTTTCCTCACGCTGTCCGATTCTGTCTGCGACTTTTTAAAAAGTATGTTTGGCGGAAAACCCGTCTGGCAATCTACGCTCCCACTTTTTCACACAAGCGAAAACGCCGCGCAAATGTGGACGCCCGAAAGTGCAAAGGAAAAGCTCGCTTTAAAAAACAAAAACGTAATCCTCTTTTTCGGTTATATTCGCAAATACAAAGGTTTGCGCGACCTGATATCTGCGTTTCCGGTAGTTTTAAAAAAGGTGCCGGACGCGCATCTGCTCATCGTCGGCGAGTCGTATGAAAATGTGGAGGAATATCACACGCTCATTAAGCAAAGCGGCGTGGAAAACTCTATTACGATGATAAACGAGTACGTGCCGAATGAGGATATTCCGCTCTACTACACGGCGGCTGACGTCGTTGCGCTGCCGTATATTTCTGCAACGCAGTCCGGAATCGTGAAAATAGCGTTTGGCTTTGAAAAGCCGGTTGTCGCGACGGATGTTGGCGGTCTGGCGGAAGAGGTTTTAAAAACGGGTGCGGGGATTGTTGTTCCGCCGCACGACGTTGAAAAGTTTGCGCAGGCGCTGATTGACTTTTTTAAAAATTCTGATATTGAAGCTTTTAAAAAAGGTGCGCGCGAGGCGAAGGAATCAAATGATTTTTCGAAGATTGGCGGGATTTTTAGCGAAATTTTGGGGAAGATTTAGGGTTTTAAAACAAATGAAGCCAAAATATTCCATTGATGAGTTACTA
>DASPKH010000441.1:0-3343 GCA_035628175.1 Patescibacteria group bacterium | reverse complement strand
ATATACATACCGACTATACCAATGCGCCTCATAATAGCTTTGTACTTGTAAGCGGTTCGCTTTTCTTTATGGATAAGGAAATGTATGTTGGTGGGATGGCTTTTAAACTTATCGAAAAGACTATTAGAAATACTAACATAAAACAAATGACTACCAAGCAACAGGCAGAGCATAATAACCAATTGCTAGGTCTTGAAATGTATCAGCATTTATCTGAAAATATGAAGTTTCAAACACTCTTCATCCTTCAGAATGAAAAACATACTATCATTGGTAACATTAAGGAAGATGGGCTAAGCGATCCAACCTCTACTTTTCATGTCAAACATGGCCTAAAGGCACTAAGTAATATCCATGTCATTGGAATTAAGGAACCTGATGCAAATGAAATAAAATTTCCGGAACAAAGCATGTTTGGTGTAGGTGCACTTCAGGCTGGTGTTATGAAACATTTTACTGACTTTCCTAACTCTATTCCTTTAACTCCGCTTGCAATTTTCCGCAAATTGCTGCCTCAGGAATAAATGAAAGGTAACAGTATGAAATCTAAACGCGAATACATAATAAGATATGATAAATAGTGATAAATTCTATGACATTAATGGGGATAAGGTAGCGCTTTAGAATTTTAGCCTGCCCAAGAGACTACCTATGGCAAAAAAGAAATTCAAACGACGTGTGAAAGGCTCCGGTTCTCTGTTCGTACCAGAGGGCCGGCGCACTATTGAGCTGAAGTTTCTTGGTCAGAGGATTTCTACAGGTGTGCCTGATACAGATGAAAATATAGCGCACTATGAAAGTGTGCTTGACCGCGCGTTCATGGAATGGAAACTGAATGGCCGCAATATATTCCTGGAGCCGGAAGCCCCTGAAGAAAAGCCGGTTATCCTTTTAAAAACAATTTATGATGAATTTATAGAAACCCGCAAAAAAGTCCGTTCGGCCAAAACCATCGAGGGCTACGACTGTTCCTATAAATTTTTCTTCACAACAAAAGGTGATAATAACAAAACAGTCGTTGATAAAAACTTACCACTTGCTATAGAGCCTATCCAAGCAGCAATGGAAGATGAGCTGGAAGCTACCACACTAGCCCGCAAATCCAAAGAAAACTATATCATAAGCCAGGCCACGTTTTTCAAATGGTGCATGAAGAAAAAGTACGTGACCGACAGACCCGACTTTGACTATCTCCGCACGGAATATTTTAAAAACGAACCCGGCGCCGAACCGAAAATCTACACAGAGCGGGAAATAAAACTAATCCTGGAATATTTCGATAAAGTAGAGCCAGAAATAGCAAATATCATTCGTCTGCTCATTTGTACCGCTTTTCGTATTCACGAGGCCCTGGAGCTGTTGTGGAGCGATATACGGGCAGAATTTATGTTGCTCACCTCAAAAGATGGCAAGAGAATTGAACGTTTTCCTATCTGGAGTGAAGTAACGGAAGTTTTAGAAAGAATCCCACGCACCAGTGAAAAAGTTTTTTCCTATTCCCGCAGTGATTACCGGTCACTTTTGAGGAAATTAGATAAAGCATTTGAGGAAATTGGCCATGATAGCAAAAATGATGAGGATAAAGTTTTAAAGGATGATCGGGCATGGCATGATTTCCGGAGAGTATTTATTTCCCGTATGGCGCGTTCGGGAATGACACTCGATAGGGCTAGTAAGCTTGCGCGCTGTTCTGTAGAAGTAATGATGAAACATTACCGGGCATTTAATATTATCGAGCTGAAAGATTCTTTAGAAGTGATGGCAAAGACAGAAAGCGGGGAAATTACAGAAAAAGACCTTCAACAGGATCTGGAACGTTTGGCAGCTTAAAATCCTGTTACCTTGTAAAAATCCTGTTACCTTATTGTTACCTTATATAAGGAAAATTAAGGGATTTAAAGGGAGATTACGAATTCTTTTTGAAAATTTTAGAAATAAAAAAACCGCATGAAGCAAGTGTTCATGCGGTTTCTTTTAGTCGGGGCGCCGGGATTCGAACTCGGGACCTCCTGGTCCCAAACCAGGCGCGCTAACCAGACTGCGCTACGCCCCGCCGATTAGAGAGTACAAATTTAAAGTGCGAAAGTGCGTTTTGCAAATATTTTTTTAAGAATGTGCAATAAATATTGTAATCGGTACGTTTTTATTCGCAATCGGTATAGAATAAATTTTTTTTGACCGTTTACCATATTTCTCTTGCATTATTTTTTCAAAGACTTTATTTTTGCCTAATAGTTTTCAACTACGTAATCATACTTAGAGAATTGTAGATCTTTTGGTGGTCGGATATATAACGCTGCGACAATTTTTTGTGGTGGTAAAGGTGAGAAGGGGAGTGCTCTTTGACGAGTGGTGACGTCAAAGAGCATCTCACGTTTTAAGGGTAATTTTACGTTTATGCTGTGTAAAAAAATGTTATATTTACACATTATTATTCCTTAAACACTGATCTCTCACAGGTATTGATATAATGAACCGGGTTCTAAAAACTTTTTTCTTACTGCTGGTATTCCTTGCCTTTAAACATCTCGCCGCTCATGACGAAGTCCCCGGCGCTCCGCAATCCCGCCCGGTAGCGCTTATTCATGCCAAAGTTTATACGGTAACTAATGATATTTTAGAAGACGCAACAATTGTCTTTGAGAAGGGAAGAATCACAGCTATTGGCAGTAATGTACACATTCCCGATGGTGCAGAAATTATTGACTGCACAGGAAAATCCGTTTATCCAGGATTCATCACCGGTGCTTCTTCGCTTGGCCTGGTGGAAATAGAGGCCGTGCGGGCGACACGGGACATGGCAGAAGTCGGCCAGCTTAATCCAAACTCCCTTGCTCAAACTGCTTACAATCCTGACAGTGAGATTATCCCGACTGTACGCTCTAACGGAATTCTCCTTGCACATGTATTGCCCGAGGGCGGTACAATTGCCGGGCGTGGGTCGCTTATGATGATGGATGGCTGGACGCGCGAAGATATTGCTTTAAAACCCATAACGGGGCTTCACATTCAGTGGCCGCGCATGACGACTATTACGGCATGGTGGATGTCAAGAACGCCTGATGAGCAACGTAAAGAGTCGGAAAAACGTCTTAATGAAATATATGATTTCTTTTCAAAAGCAAAGGCATATTCAGCTGCAGCGCAAAATGGACTAGCTGACGATGCCCGCGATATTCGCTTTGAGGCCATGCGCGGTGTTTTTGAAAATAATCAGCCTGTTTTTATCAGCGCTGATGAATATAAGCAGATCCTTGGGATTCGCGATTTTGTAAAAAAATTCAACATTCGTCCGGTGCTTGTGGGCGGAAAAGATTCTTGGCGTGCGACTGATATTCTGACT
>DASPKH010000440.1:0-7060 GCA_035628175.1 Patescibacteria group bacterium | reverse complement strand
GGAAAAACAGCCAGGTATTGACTTGGCCGATATTCAGAAGCGCGCCGTTTATCCTGACCTTGCCCGCCGTGCTGGTATTGAAGGAAGGGTAACAGTGCAGGTACTTATCGACAAAACAGGCAAACCGCTGAAGTATCAGATCCTGGAATCAGCAAATAGTGTACTCAATGAAGCCGCAGCTAAAGCAGTGATGAGTGGAACCTATACACCAGCCATCCAGAATGGATCGCCAATTGCAATCTGGGCGAATATTCCTGTTGTATTCAAAATTCGCTAATGCCCTGGTTGTTATTTTTAAAAGCGGTGAGATGAAAATTCTCCCCGCTTTTTTAATGAACTTTTTTTAGTTAGTTTTTAAAAGATGATTGGAGCTTTGAATATTTACAGGAAGCATTTGTGGTTTGTACAATGCTATCTGGTATAGGTTAAAGACTGCCCATTATAATTTGATATGTACTCTAAAATTTTGAACTATGGTATCCGCATACTCATGATTCTCATGGGGTTTCTCATGGTTTTCGGCGTTTTTACGCAACCCCGCCAGGATCCTTCATTGATGCGAATGATGGGAATTGTGTTGATCCTTTTTGGCATATACCGTATAGCGATTTATCACACTCGCCAGCAGCGCAGGCACAGAGATGGTGAAAAAGAAAATCACTTTTAAAAAGATCGTATGAAATTTTCACAGCACTTACAGGCTCTTTTGGGCGTCATTACGTTTATTTCACTTACTTCCTGCGGAAAGCAGGAGACTCAGCAGGGTGGTGAACCGGTTGAAAACGAGACAACGGGAAAGGTTACAATATTGTGTGATGAAAGCATATACCAGCTTTTAAAAATACCAGTTGAGCTTTTTGACTCTACCTACAGGACAGCCGAAGTGAATCTTCAGCCAGCATCAGCCCGGAGGGCAATGGCAGAATTACTAAGCGGCAGTGCTAAAGGTATAGTTGTTGCCCGGGACTACCTGAAGGATGAGGATTCGCTTATGAGGGTCTATGGGGTACAGCCGCATGAACGCTACTTGATAGCACGTGATGCCCTCGTGTTTTTTACCCATAAAAATTTTCAGCTTGACACATTAAACCGGGAGCAGTTGAAGAGTGTCTTACTGACACCTGAAAATGGCTTTAAAAAGGCATTTCCGGTTATTGCGCAAGAGCCGGTATTTTCAATAGCAGGAGAGAATTCTTCCGAATATGCAAACCTGCTCACAAAAGTATTGGGAGGAAGCGAGCCGAAGCATGCTTTTTCGATGTTTCAAAGTATTGATTCTGTAAAAGCGCTTGTACGTTCAAATCAGAATGTTATTGGTATCGGTTATCTGTCACATGTGGCGCTTGACACAAACTTCAAGCTTTTAAAAATTGGCTTCTATAATGATTCCACCGGGCGGTATGTGACGCCAAAAATTGTTCATCAGTCGCATATTGTAATGGGTAATTACCCTTTTGAAGTGCCGGTGTATGCATTCATGCTTGATAAACGAATAAAACAGCCGGCCTGGGGACTTTTCTCTTTTTTAGCAAGAGACCCAAAGGTTCAGGTATATTTTAAGGATAAAGGTATTGTACCGGCACATGCACGGTTTAATCTAGTAGAGGAATAAGGAGAATGACCATGAAAAAATCGGGGAGAACCATGATAAAACGATATGCTGGTGTAGTTGCATTTGGCTTTCTCAGTGCAACCTCACTGTGGGCCCAGAATAGTTATGATACAATGAAGAACCTTGCTTCTTCACGGGATTATGATAATGCTGCCAAATATGCATCGACTGTAATTCGCGAGAATGCTAAGAATCATGATGCACTTGTTTTAGCGGGTGATGTATTTGCAGAGGTCGATAAGCTTGATTCAGCAATCATTGCATACCGCAAAGCGAAAGAGGTGAAGGACAATGCAGTAGTTTCAAGAAAGTTAAGCTATGCGCTCGCACAAACAGGAAATGCTGCTGAAGCTGTTACTATCATGCGTGATGCTGTAAAGCGTGATGCAAAAGATGTAAATAATCAGCTTGCCCTTGCTGATGCACTGGTAATTGTAAATCCTGATGATACGAAGGAAGCAGAATTGATCATTACCAAAGTAAAAAACGCGAACCCTAAATTGGCAGAGCCCTATGTTGCCTTGGGTAATGTGTACTATGCGCAGAAAGTGTATGAACTTGCACAGATGAATTACGAGCAGGCGCTTTCTGTTGACCCTACACTTCTTGATGCGCGTATGAAGCTTGCTAATGCTTATTATCGTATGGCGAACGCTGAAACAGATCGTCAGCTTGGCAACCAGTATTTTACACGTTCCCTCGAAGAGTGGAATGCTGTTACGCGCCAGGATCCAATGAATTCACGGGCATTTTTTGAGCAGGGGAAAATTCTTTATCTGGCCGGACAGCATCTTGATGCAGCACGAACTTTTTATGAATTTCTCCGACTTCGCCCCGAAGGCGACAATAAACTTGGCCGCTGGTACCTTGCGCAGTCGCTTCATACCCTCGGTGCTTGTGATTCGGCTGCCCCACAGTTGGTGATTGTTGCACGGGAACTTGACTCTGTAAGCGTAAAAGCGCAGTCAATGCTTGCTGAGTGCTATTTTAACCAGCGCAACTTTACTGCAGCAGCCAGAGAATATAAAGCTTTAAAAGATAAAAATATGCTGCCGCTTTCTGAAATGGAGCGATACGGTGCAGCAGTTTTCAATACAGGTGATACTCTTGGCTCCATACCAATTTACCGTGAACTCCTTAACGCAGATCCGTCACAGTGCAAGCTCATGCTACAATTCGGATATTTGCTACGTGGAAGGAAGATGTACTCGGAGGCAATTGATGTTTTTAAAAAACGTATTGCTTCTTGTCCGGACTCTTTAAATGGCCGGTTGTACTATCTCATTGGTGCTTCTTATTTCTCTGATAATAAAGTGCCGGAAGCAATTGCAGCTCTTCAGCAGGGAATCGCTACAGAGCCAGCAAGCTTACCATTTTATACGCTGCTTGGTGAAATATATCTCGATGCTAAAAATAATACAGAAGCTGAAAAACAGTTTTTAAAAACAATTGAATTGGGAAAAGGGAACCCGGCGAACACAAATGATGTGGATAATTCATACCGGCAGCTTGCTGTAATGCACTATGGTGCAAAAAATTACAAGAAAGTAGGTGAATACGCCAAACAGTGGATAGAATTTAACCCTGAAAATGCAAACGGATATTTC
Organism: Patescibacteria group bacterium; assembly: GCA_035628175.1. GTDB lineage: Bacteria > Bacteroidota > Ignavibacteria > Kapaibacteriales > DASPKH01 > DASPKH01. The sequence goes on along the minus strand of DASPKH010000440.1, from coordinate 3,841 downwards.
TTTGCAGGGCTAGCCGCTGATCTTACAAAAGATTATAAAACTGCTACGAAGTATTATAACGAGACGCTGAAACGAGATCCTTCAAACAAAACAGCATCGGATCGTATTTCAGCTATCAAAAATGCTTCTGTAGGCGCTGGTAACGGCAAGAATTAAGGCTTTTAAAAAACGCTAATTAGCTTTAAAACAACCTTTTAAAAAGCCCGCTTGGAAATGTACGATGAAAATTCGTATATTTGCGGGCTTTATTATTTAAAAGCATACCATTATGATCACGATACCAATACAGGGTATGAGTGATGGCATTCACGCTGTGGAGCTCACTATACCTGTAGAAAAAGTAAAGGGTATGTTCCCTGAGTTCTTTGGAAATGTTACTGTTAACGGGCAGATCCAAAAGTTAGGTTCTCGGTATACATTTACAGGGACGGCCCAATGCCTAGCGCGTTTGATTTGTGACCGGAGTTTGGAAGAATTTGAGGAGCTTATATCAGCGCCACTCACTGTATCTTTTCTTGCCAATACCGAGCTTATCAAAGCAGCAGAAGGAACCTCGTCAAAAGATGAAACTGTAAAACTTGTACGTGAAGACCAGAAGGAACTTAACATCACTGATGAAGTGATTGAGGAACTTGCTGTCAATATCCCTATGAGAAGGATCGCACCAGAATTCAGAGATAAGGATCTTTCTGAGCTTTATCCGAATATTGCTGCAAAAGATGCTACAGACCCATCAGACGATTCACTGAAAGAGGATGAAATAGATGAGCGTTGGGCGGCTTTAAAAAAACTGAAGAATAAAAATTAACTATATCACTGTTTACCGGAGAGAAGACAATGCCAAATCCTAAAAGACGACATTCAAAATCACGCCGCGACAAGCGTCGTACCCATTATAAAGCCGAAGCACCATCGGTAACACTCTGCCCTCAGTGTAGCGCTGCAAAACTACCACACATCGCGTGTGGGGATTGCGGTTACTACAACGGCCGTAAAGTATTGGAAGTGGCATAAGTCTTGGCTTCTGTTGACCATACCTCATTTTTTTCAAGTCCCGTGCGGTTTTATGTGCGGGACTTGTTCTGTATAGGCCCTTTAAAAGAACATTCTAAAAGGAGAGAAATCAGGTAGTGGGAGCTGTACGGCGCATAGCCCTTGACGCAATGGGCGGTGATTTCGCACCTCATAATGAGGTGAAAGGAGCTGTGGCTGCGTCGCGTCTTTTTAAAGGCTCTACTCCCGTAGAAATTGTTTTTATAGGACGTGAAGCCGAAATTAGAGCGTCTTTAAAAGATGTCGATACTTCGGGTATGCGCTACTCGATAGCACACGCAGATGATGTGGTGACTATGGATGATGAGCCATCGAGCGTTATAAAAAAGAAGCGGCAATCCTCGCTGTATATTGGCGTTGACCTCCACAAAAAAGGCGAGGTGGAAGGGTTTGTTTCAGCAGGCAATACAGGTGCTGTAATGTCCACAGCGACGTTGCTGCTGGGCAGAATTAAAGGCGTAAGCCGCCCGACGATCGGCGCTTTTTTCCCGACTGAGAAGACTGGGATCCCGACACTTGTGCTTGATGTCGGCGCAAATGTTGATTCAAAGCCGCGCCATTTATATGAATTCGGCGTAATGGGAAGTATTTACTCTTCGCACATTATCGGGAATGAAAATCCGCGCGTTGGTCTTTTAAATGTTGGAGAAGAGGAAGTAAAAGGAACGGAAGTCGTTCAGCAGGCGCACGAACTTTTAAAAAATAGCGGGTTGAATTTCATCGGCAATGTGGAGGGCCGCGATATTTTTAAAGGAAGCGCAGATGTTGTTGTGTGTGATGGTTTTATCGGCAACATCGTTTTAAAATTTGGCGAGAGCATGCTCGGATTTTTAAAATCAAAGATTAAATCCTATTCTGAGCGCGGGATAGCACAAAAATTATCGGTTGGCGCTATCGCCCCGACATTAAAAAAAGTTTTAAAAGATATTGATTATCAGGAATATGGCGGTGTTCCGCTCTTGGGAGTTAATGGCGTTGTCATCATAGGACATGGCAGTTCTAGCCCAATGGCAATACAGAATATGCTTCTGCGCGCAGTAGAAGTAGTAGAAAAGAATGTTAACAATCATATTGAAGCGGCGCTGAATTCACCATCTACGCCATAAGAGTAAGTTTTTAAAGAACTGAAATTTTAAAAAGCAAACTTTACAATAGGTCATTATATGCCAGCAAATATTACCGCCGTCGGACGCTACCTACCACCAGAAATCTACGACAACAAGCATTTTGAAGCAAGGCTTGAAACCACGGATGAGTGGATACGCACACGTACTGGCATCGTGGAAAGGCGGTTTGCCTCTTCAGGTGCTACATCTGACCTAGTCGTTCCGGCTGCGCAGCAGTGCCTTGAAATGCGGAATATTAGCGCGGAAGAGGTGGACTGTATTATTGTCTGCACAATTTCTCCTGATTTCTTTTTTCCTTCCACCGCTGCGGTTGTACAGAAAAAGTTGGGGGCAAAAAACGCCTGGGGATTTGACCTTTCAGCGGCGTGCTCCGGATTTTTGTATGGACTTGTGACAGGGGCAAAGCTGGTAGAAGGCGGTGTAGCAAAACGCGTTTTGGTGTGTGGTGCAGATAAAATGAGCTCAGTTCTGGATTTCGACGACCGTTCTAGTTCTATCCTCTTTGGCGATGGGGCAGGGGTGGTGCTTCTTGAAAAATCAGATGATCCTGAGATCGGTGTGCTTGACCAGATACTCCATATGGACGGAGCAGGTGGCGAGCATCTTTACATGACCGGGGGCGGTAGCTTTATGCCTGCGACACCGGAAAGCGTGGCTGCAAGAAAACATTACCTTGTGCAGGACGGGAAATCAGTTTTTAAATCAGCAGTAGTGGGGATGGCCGAGGTCTCTGCAGAAATCATGCAAAAAAATAATCTTACAAGTGAGGATATCGCCTGGCTGGTGCCGCACCAAGCGAATTTGCGTATTATTTCCGCTACGGCCGAGCGTATGGGCCTCAGCATGGACAAGGTGATGATTAATATTGACAAATATGGCAATACAACAGCTGGAACACTGCCCATCTGCCTTTCTGAACTCCAGGAGCAGGGACGTTTAAAATATGGAGACCGCATAATTCTTTCCAGCTTTGGTGCGGGATTTACGTGGGGAAGCGTATATTTGCGCTGGGGAATGAATAAGTAGTCTTTGAGTTTTCAATAGAAAAGCTATGTAATAAAGAGTTTTTACAGGCTTTACAATCTAGGAAATCATTAATCTGTATAATCTGTGATGAAGAATGCACTGCTTTTTTCCGGACAGGGTTCGCAATATGTAGGAATGATGCGCGATCTCATGGAGCGATTTCCAGGGGTGGATGCAATTATAAAACGCGCTGATGAAATCTTGGGTTTTGAGTTGAGCAAGATCTGTTTTGATGGCCCGGCTGAAGTTTTAAAAGAAACGCGATATACACAGCCCGCGCTGTTTGTGCACGAAGCTGTCATTATTCATCTTTTAAAAAGTAAACTTACTTTTGACGCTGTGGCCGGCCATTCACTTGGTGAGTATTCGGCGATGTACGCAGCAGGTGTCTTTACTTTTGAGGAAGCATTAAAACTTGTAGCTCTTCGCGGCGATTTGATGTTCCGCGCAGGGGAAAAGCAGCCGGGCACAATGTTTGCAGTGATCGGCTTGGACGATGCAAGAGTGGAGGCGATTTGCCATGAGCTTTCAAAAGATGACAATAGCGTGGTCGTCGCCGCGAATTATAATTCACCTGGTCAAATTGTTATTTCAGGTTCAGCGCAGTATCTTCGTGAAAATGCCCTGACCTTTAA
>DASPKH010000439.1:0-2623 GCA_035628175.1 Patescibacteria group bacterium | reverse complement strand
ACAAATTCACCCGAAAATTCTGTTTTGAAAATTAATTGACCAAGGGGATTATAAATAGAAAGCTCCTGCGGTAATTCTGTTTTTAAAAAGCTGATTTTTACAGAAGAATTTGCCGGATTTGGCGTGATGGTGAGGTCGGTATTTTTAAAAGGGATTTCTTCGGCGACAGAAACAGGGAGGGCGTAATTTGCCCAGACGCCATCTTCTGTTCCGATGATGAGGGAGTCGTTGCCTGAAGCGTAGATGCCGATGACGGGTTTTGTTGAAAAGCCGGAAGCGAAGAGTGACCATGTTTCTCCGGCGTCGCTGGAGCGGTAGATTTCGCCCTTTTCTGTTCCGGCGTAGGCGATGTCGGAATCTTCTTTAAAAACAACTCTTCTAAAATAGAATTTATTAGTTTCAAAATTATTTTGTGGTGTTCTAAATACCGTATCAGTTGTTTTGCTTGCGTTATTGTATCGAAGAATTCCAATGTCGGCAATAATAAGCATTTCATTTGGTTTAGCAGGCGGGAAGGCAACACCCGAGAAATAGGCCGGTTCTACTTGATCTTGAATGGTTATAATGGGTGACCAGCTTATACCATTATCACTGGATTTGAGAATCTCTGCCTCGTGTATTCCATACAGTATTCCGGTTTCACGTTCATCCACCGCAAAATTGGGGAATATGCCATATGAATATGCATTTTCTGTTACGGGATAATCACTCGTTATTATCTCCCTCAAAGCATTGTCTAAGACTCTAAGCTTTTCCGACAGCACATAATATGAATTATTCTTTCTAGAATAAGCCGCAAACTTATATGGTTCTGATAGAGCAGGTTCCGGAAAAAAAGTTTTAAAAGTATCAAGTGATAATCTCCAGTTCGGGTGCTGGGTATCGGGAGTCCACTTACCAGCCTTACCTTTTATATCTAGTGCCAATTGCACTTCGTTATTTTCCAAAGCAATTACCGAGGAGAAGTTATAACGTAGTTGAAAAGATTCATCTGTACCGGGTTTGATGCCGGGACCTATTCCGTACCCGGCTCTTCCAACAGACGACGAATTCCATGTTGCCACAGATTTTAAATTGTACATATTCTGTTGTTCAAAGGCGAACAAATGAAGCTTATGGGCGGTATCCTTAATCACCTGAAAATTAATAAGCGTATCTGCTTCGGGAGGCGAGATTTTCCGCCACGTCTGCGCCTCAGCTACATTTTTTAAAAGAAAGGCGCATAGAATGATAAACAGGATTTTCATGAGTACCTCAAATGCAATAAAACTCTATGTAAGTGTATTTTACTAAAATAATGTGTTTTCTCGTTGGAAAGCATGAGTTTATTTTACTACTAATACCTGTTTTGCTATGCTATTTCCACGAGACTGCACGGCAACCGTATACATTCCATCAGGAATCTCATTTTTAAAATCCCACACAAACTCACCTGAAAATTCCGTTTTAAAAACTACCTGACCGAGCGAATTAATAATAGAAAGCTGCTGTGGAAATTCTGCTTTTAAAGAAGATATTTTTAAAGAAGTGTTCGCAGGATTTGGTGTGATGGAAAGCTCCTTCTCAGATAGTGGATTATCATTTATGCTAAGCGGTAAATTAGCATCAATTTCCCATACACCGTCTTCTGTCAGTGCATAAATCGGCTTAGAAGGAAAATCATCAGAATAAATATCAAGGATTGCTGATGAAAAAGAATATTCCGGGTAAGCATTCCAGCTAAAGCCATAATTGCGAGAGTAATAGAATTTTCCGTCTTTATCACCCGCAAAAGCATAACGGGCATCCGCACTGAATGCAATTGATGTAATCGGGTTTTGAAAAACGGTGTCCATGTGTTTGGAACCCTGATTATACCGCAAAAGGCCTGCTTCGGAAGCAATCATTATCATATTCGGGTCAATTGATGGGAACGCGAGTTGGTGAAATCCGCCGGAAAGGTTGTAATCTACGTCATGTAAAGGTGCTGTTGCAATTACTTTCCAGGCAGAATCTTCGTCTGCTTTTCTATAAAGATTATCTTTATAAAAATACTTGCCATCAATTTCCTCGCTTGTGCGAAAGCTTATAAAAAGTGTGCTGTCGTAGCGTGGATCAGCAGAAAAAATTTTTGTATTATAAGGGTTACATTGGCTATACGGACCTCTTATTTCCCTCTTTGCCTGAAGTCTGTAATAATTAACTGAATTGATGGTATCAAACACATAGATGAAATTTTCTTTTAATAACCAAAGCTCTTTTTTGTGCTGGAATATTTTTGAATTGACAGGCCCAAAGCTACATGAATTAAGCATCAGGTTTTTACGCCTTGAGGTATCCGAAAGCTTAACTTCAAATAGATTTGTAATTTCACCATCCGGGTTACTACAGTCGCCACCGTCGCTCGACGTATATAAAAAGCCATTATCGCTGATTGTTGCTCCGTGAAATTTAAATTTACTATAATCAACCTGAGGCGGAAATATGCACTGCATGAAGAAACTTGGCCTTGTAATCCATGTTTGGCTATTGTCACTGCTGTAGATAAGAACGGTATCACTAAGTGCCATGATATACCTGCTACCGCTACTGACTGTAATAACCTGCATTGATGTTAAAGCGCTCACGCTGTCAGGAGAAATCT
>DASPKH010000438.1:0-5300 GCA_035628175.1 Patescibacteria group bacterium | reverse complement strand
GAGGAAATTGTGCATAAGCAAAAAAGTACAAATACGAAAATGTACTTCATAATACGGATTTTATAATGTGAACAATATTTCTTGTGACGAATCAAATACCAATTTGTGTACGTTTATAATGAAAAAGACGCTGAAATAGGGCAATTCGCGGCTTTGAATAACGTCTTTATATAACGTAATTTGTTTTAAAATTTAATCATATAGATGAAAAACATTCTGTTTTTTGGTGATAGTCTTACAGCGGGCTATGGGGTTGGAAGTGAGAATTCCTTTCCATCTATAATTTCTAACAAAATTAAGGAGATTGGCTGGGATTTTAAGACAAGTAATGCGGGCATTAGTGGAGATACGACTACCGGCGGCGCGAACCGCATTGAACATGTTTTAAAAAGCTATAAGCGTGTAGACGTGTTTGTTCTGGAGCTTGGCGCTAATGATGGACTTCGCGGAGTGAACCCATCGCGTACAAAGCAGAATTTACAGGCAATAATAGATAAGGTTAAAAAGACATTTCCTGAGGCGAAAATCCTGCTATGCGCGATGCTTGTGCCGCCATTTTATGGTCCGGTTCATGCGGACAGGTTTAATGCGTTATATCCAGAGCTTATCCAAGAAAACCCGGGGACAGTGCTGGTACCATTTTTTCTGGAAAATGTTGTTGGAGTGGAAGGGATGTGTCTGGCCGACGGACTGCATCCCTCAGCGGCGGGCTATAAAGTTGTTGCTGAAAATGTATGGAAAGTCTTAAAACCTGCGCTAGAGAAAATCTAGTTGAGATTTATGAAATAAAGATTGTTTAGAGACGCACTATATTAAAAAGTGCGTCCCTATTTTATTCCATCCGCTCAATAGCTAACAAGGTAACATCGTCATCATATTCATCGGATGCATTCCAGCGGCGGAGAAATTCCTCGCCCATTTTGACAGATTCTTTTAAAGGAAATTTCCTGTATTTGCCGACAAGGTGAGCGAGCCGATCCTGCCCGAAAAGCTCGTTTTTTTCATTTGCGCATTCGCTGATACCATCTGAATAAATCACCAGACGGTCGCCTTTTTTTAAAAAAAGCTCGTAATCATCATATTCCATATTGGGAAGCATACCTACGGGGAAACCTCCAAGGCCTATCATTTCAACCTCACCACTTTGGTGGACGTGCAGCGGTGAAGGGTGTCCTGCTTGTGAAAGCACTACGCGGCCGGTCTTTGTTTCAAGAACACCGTAAATAATCGTGAAATACTGCATCGCATCATATTCCGTTTGAAAACGCTCATTGAGCTCACGCAATACTTCAGAAGGTTTACGGATCTCATATTCCGGCGAATGCGGAATGCGTTGGTGCATTGGATCACCTTCACGGGAATTAGGTGTGAGTATCTTGCTGAGCGTTACAGAAAGCATTGCCGAAGGAATACCATGACCCGCTACATCGAGCAGGTAAAAGCAGATGTGCTCTTCGTCCAACTTAAAAAAGTTGAGAATATCGCCCGCTACATATTTTGACGGGATAAAAAGCCATTCAAAACAGAATCCAGCCATGGTTGTATCAGCATTGGGCAACAGACTTTTCTGCATTTTGCTTGCAGCCTCAAGGTCTTTGCTGATGACTGAATAGGCTTCGGTAAGCTCAGCATTCTGCTGAGCGAGTTTTTGCTCTAGCGCAAGAATCCGCTCTCCAGCACGGAGGCGTGCATGCAACTCTTGATCGTTAAAGGGTTTTACAACATAATCATCGGCGCCGGACTCCATCCCTTCCACAAGGTGCGCAATACTGCTTTGGCTCGTAAGCAACACAGTATAGATATAATACCCGAAATTATGCGTGCGGATTTTCTGAACAAGCTCAGCGCCAGTCATAATTGGCATCATCCAGTCAGTAATGACGAAATTGATATGCTCTCTCTGAAGAATTTCCCATGCTTCCTGGCCGTTAGCAGCCTGGACGACATCATATTTCCACCGCTTCAAATGGCGGGAGAGGATGATACGGTTTGTTTCTTCATCATCAGCAATGAGAATTCGCATAGGTGTCAGTTGTAAAAAGTCAGGTGTGTATCTAGTCAAGTTCGTGAATATTTTAAAAAGTCCAGCTTGAACTTATCAGTATAGAACCGTCAAAAAATCCGCCTGGTTTCTGGGAATTTTTACGCCAGAAGAATCTGTTGCCTGAGTAATTATTATACTGAACGGTTACTGATCCGCTATGCCAGTCGAAGTAGCCAAACCCGTAGGTGAAATCAGGGTCCCACGGTTGCTGCTGCCCGGCAATCGGGTAGTAAAAGAGCGAGAAATTCAGGTACCACCACTCATATATCGTATAATTTGTACCAAAACTTAACGATTGTTTCCATTTTTGTAAACCTTGGCCGGAAAAATCCGTGTAGCGAGGTGTAACGTTGTAATTGATACTGTGGCGGATCTCAGCGGATGAATCAATAAGAAATATCTTGGCAATGGCATCCGGCTCAGGAAATTTCCATCCAAGTGTAATCGTTCCCTGATTAAAATGTGTCCAGACCTCGCCTTTTTCTCTGTCAGGGAATAACCTGTTGCCGCCATAGTTTCCATAAACAAGGCTGAAAGTATAGGGATGCCAGTCGTCATAACCGAAGCGATAGGAAAATTCTGGGTTCCAGGGTGCTACATATTTATTATCAAGATATCTATATGCTGTCACATTCCAAAACCAATAGGTGACGGGCACATATGTGACAGAGCCAAATAAGGCATAATTATTAGCAACCTGTCCTTGTGTTTCAAAGCCGTATTCGTTTGTGGGCATTGTGCGGCGTAAAGGTATGGTCACTCCTCCACCAACCGTAAACCCTTCCTGCAATTCCTTCCGCCGAAGATCTTGATACGAAAAACTGAATGAGCTAAGAATTCCTTCTTTGATCTCATCCCATGTAGTTTTCTTTTTTTGTTCGCCCTCGTTGCCTTCTTCCTGTGCCATGAGTGGCATTGTGATAATAAGCAGAAGAATGCTGCATGTTTTTAAAAGCATACCTGTCAAACTGATTTTTTTACAATGATACAGTAAAACAGCCCAAAAAACAAAAAGGTTACAAAGAAAAAAACTTTGTAACCTTTTAAAAATTCTTAACTTTAATAAGCAGTGTAGTATCTTAGTAGGCAGTGTATTCAAATCCTTTTAAAATTACTTCCGCCTCCTGGCCATTGCTTGGTGCATCACCATAGCCGTCATTATTTGTATCATTCAGCCAAAGATTAATATGAACTCTCGTTAATGTGCCTGGTTTTGGAATAACCACTGCGTCTGATGTACGGCCACCCTCAACCTTACGACGTGCTTGCATTGTGTTCGCAAAGTTCCAGCTGGAAGCAGGGGTAGAAGATGTATGGCCATAATAGCTTGTGAAATCAACTCCTGTCGGTCTCCATGAGAATCCATGAGTTGAAAGGTTTTGTGTCAGATTGAAGCCTGTTGCCTTTACATCACGCTCTGTATATTTGCCCCAGTTTGACGGTTGTACAGCATAATTAACGGCTTGGGAATTCTCATATCCCCATTTTGCAAATTCAATATCAATTTCAGAATTTGCATCAGATTGAAAGGAATTATTATTCCATGTAAAAAGTCCCAGAACAATATTTTTATCTAACTTATCAGCGCGGCTTGAAAGGAGAAATTTGTAATCTCCATAACCAAATGTTTCATCAGAAAGAACCTCAGCGCTCCACCACTTTCCATCGCGATATGTAACTTTTAAGTGTAGATTTCCATCAGTATCTACCCAAACATTCCCACGTCGGTTAGAGAATACATTCAATCCCGGGCCTGTAAACTGACTACTATTGCGTACACGCCATTTGCGTCCAGACCACATAATTGTTTCCTGTTCTTCTGTTACAATCTCAGAAGTTCCATTACTGGTTTGTGTAGCTGTGTCTGTAGGATTGTTCTGCACAGGAATTTCCTTAACTACATCACTTGGACTGAGGACAGATGAAGGATCAGTACATGCGGAAAATAAGGCAGTTGAAGCGACTACGATAAATGTATACTTAACTGCTACTTTTTTGATCAATTCTGTCGCTTTTAAAGACTGTAAATTCATATATTCTCCTTTAAAAGTGATTTAATCTTCTTGTAATTGCACTGATAGTTCTAAGGATATTAGTGCTGCGTCCGGTTAATATCACATTTGACACAGTAATGAATGGAAAAGTTTAAAAAATATAGTACAAAAGTACAATTTTGGGAACAGGAATGCAAGCTTGGATTGTTTGTAAATAGTTGATTTTAAAGGAATTGCGTTTATTTGTGTGTAGGTAGGTGGTAATCGGTAGGATTAATTTAGGGAAAGGGGATATATAAAAAAAGGGAATCGTACCGATTCCCTTTTTTAAATTCCTTTCTTTCAGTTTAAATAGTTTACTGGCAAGAGCTTTCCTTTTGATTTATGCACTTCCCGCGATTTTTAAACTCATTTTGAAGTGCTTTGTCATAAAATGTTTCATCGGCATTGGATAGGCGATAGATCATCCCATTTTTTTTGAAAAGGAGAGACTCCAACACCATCGCATTGGTGGAAAGCGTAAGAGCTGTTTCAGCTTTGCCTGTTATTTCACTGCGTCCTTCATACCAGCCACGTTTCGCATCAAAAAGAGTGTTTATTACAGAGATAAGCTGATCGGTATAATTCGTGCGCCATAGCACCCACATTCCAAAAGCGGCTTTTGTAGATACAAGCGCAGCCTGCGGCATGTTTTTATTCTGGCTTGTAACTGTATTCCAGTTGTAACCATTCGCAAAAATTGCATCGTAAACAAAATAAGGTTCGGCAACAATATTATGACTGGTGCGTGCCGTCAGGACCTTATCTATCTCATAACGTTTTTCCTGGACTCTATATACCGATTCGGCCATTTGGCGAAGACGGGTATCAGCAACTATGTAATCTGAACGCTGACAATATCCGGCTGACATCCACTGGAATTCCAGACCATCCAAGATATAAGGGAGGCTGACAACTGCATTTATAGAATTATCTTTACGTTCATCGCGCCCGTCAAAATAAATATCAACTCCATTAATTTTTAAAACATCGTACGGATCTGGTGATGTGGCAGCGCTGGTCTTAAAACCCCATGCCTGGAAACCACGCGCAGCATATTCTTTAAAACCAAGCTTTGCATCCTGAATTATCACGGTTCCTTTTGCTCCACGGTAACCACTATTAATATTTCCTGCTGTGTCAACCACATCGCACCAGTTCCATCGCAGAACAGCTCTATCAATATATTCTCCATACTGTGGATAATGCTCTCGTACAATTTT
>DASPKH010000437.1:0-3471 GCA_035628175.1 Patescibacteria group bacterium | reverse complement strand
CATGCCGAAAGGCCAATGATTCCTTCATGATATTCTTCAAGCAAATCCGTATCAATGCGAGGTTTGTAGTAAAAACCTTCAGTATGGCCAAGCGTAGAGAGCTTCATGAGATTTTTATAGCCAATCTCATTTTTCGCCAGCAGCACCATGTGGTAATAATTCTTCTTTTTTACACCGCCTTTACCGACGAGGTTGGTATCGCGTCGAGAACCATTGGCAATGTAAATTTCACAGCCTATTATTGGTTTAATTCCTTTCTTTTTTGCTTTTTTATAAAAGTCGTAGCAGCCGAACATCACGCCGTGATCAGTCAGGGCAACGGCTTTCTGGCCTTCTTCGTATGCGGCATTGACGAGTTGCTCTGGTGTACACGCGCCGTCGAGAAGGGAATAGTGCGTGTGATTATGTAGATGGACAAATTCTGGCATTATATTTACGTCGTGTTGATTTTTCGGGGGAAGAGTTTTAAAAACGAGAGGTTAAGTCGTTGATTTTTAAAAGAAAGTCTTTTAAAATACAATGCAAATATAAGAAATGGTTGTGTAAACAAGGTGGCTGTTTATGAAAAAAGATTTCCACATGTCTATCGCTGGAGTATTACACTTGAATGTAGAACCTGTTTTGCTGCTGATATAATAATTATATACAATCCATTGGAAAGATTTCTCAGATCAATCGTTGTAAATGTGTTTTCTGTAGTTGAAAATTTAAAAACTTTATCACCGGTAGCACTGTAGACTGTAATATTTCTCGGCTCCTTTGGGAAATTCTCAGGAAGTGAAATCGCGATAACACCATTTGCTGGATTAGGGAAAACATTTGTGTATTGAATATCAGGTAAGCGTTCTACTGTTACAGATTTAAAAGTAGTGGCTACCTCTCCGGTCCAGAAATTCTTAACGGTAGCTTTAAACTCCAGGGCAGTGTCACCGGCCCTTGCGAATAACCGAGCGTCAGTGTAATCCAATGAAATCCATTCATTTTCACTTTCTAATGGTAACCTCCTGTATTGATAATCAATATCAAAAAGTGTTCCCCTGATGGATGGTTGTATCCTCCATGTCTGAACCTGTAACGGGGGAACTACGTCCGGTCCTATAACTTCAGCTGTGTGCATAGAAAAATGTGTCCCCTGGAAAAGTTTTTCCCGGTAGTATTAATTCGTGGAAGAGAGTTACTTTTAAAAAAATCTACCTGCTGTGCTATCTCAGGTGCTCCAATGTCAACGTTGGGTGTATAATAAAACCAATCAACATCAATACTTATCTCTTTTGTAAGTAAAGAATCAGCCGTATTAGGCCAGGCACCAAAATTATATAGTACCGATAAATGTGTGCGTGGGTAATGCTCGGTGATCTTAACAGGTAGTACTTTTGTCGCTGATGCCACGCTGCCTCCTGCGATCTGGCCTCTTGGCATGCCTTCATCATGAGAGTATTCCATTGAGAATTCTGTAACCTGCTTTGCACTGTCGATTTTTATATAAAAATTCCACCATTTGTTTTCTACATACCGTGTATAGGCTTCCTGGGAATTTTCAATTGCTTCATACACACCCGAAAGATTCTTTTTAAAAAGCCGAATTTCAAATCCTGTTCCAATCAGACCCTTTTTAGAATGAACAGCACCAATTGTCGCTGCATGGACACGTAATTGCCCCTGACCGGAAAAGTGATTATTCCATTCAAAATCAACTTTATTGACATAAATAATTGAGTCATTTCCTGATTTAAAACGATAGTGATCAGGTGTGAAAAGCCAGAATGCCTGGATAGCTCTGGTGAATTGCGATAGTGAACTAAACCTAACTCGGGAAGCATACACCCCTTCTTTTAAAACAAATCCTGAGCCGATACAAGGTGTAAGTGTGCCCAGCTTAAATCCGGGTTTAGCAAAAAGGGTGATGCCATGGGGTGCGCTTGTCACACCGGAGTGTTTACCGAATACGTCAGGATCGCCCCAATTATACCTGTGCCAGGCTTTAGAAGAAATATTCCCGCTACCTGTGAGCCACATGTTCTTGCCGTAAAGCGAACCACTTGAATCTCCTTCAATCGGAAAGGCCGTATTGTGATAAGAAAAAATCATCGTACAGGACAGAGCGCTCACCTGGAAATTGCTGTGCTCTTGCAATCACAGGTGAAAGGTAATAAATAAGGATGAACAGACTTTTAAAACAGCATTTCATCTTCGTCCCAATTGTATTGTAGTGGTAAATATTTCATCACCAGAATAAACATTGATGGTATAGCTGTCCGGTGGAAGATAATCAAGATGTATATTTATAAAACCACCCTGCTTTATTGAAAAGTCAGATATCTTTGTTCGTGTCTTAGAATAAATTTCAATACGATATTCTTGTATACCATCGTTGTTCGGTAAAGAAATTGTAGCATCACCTGTTAAGGAATTGACAATAAGAGTAAGCTTATTATCCTGTATTCGCGGACGAACCTTCACCTGCTTAATCAGACTTGCCGTCATGCCTCGCCAGTCTTTGACAGTTGATTTGAATTCAATTGCCGTATCTGTTTTTTCTGCATACATATCTACCTCAGGCGTATACAGCTCGGTCCATCCCATATTACCCGTTCCTGGCATTTTCCTGTATGAATATTCCACATCATAAATAGTATTTTTTAAAGTAGGGCGTATGCACCATCGTTTGGTCTGATGCGGCTCGACCTCATCCGGTCCTTCGATAGTAACTCCTGGCGGTTCCAGGTGTGCTGATTCATGGTGAAATGTTGGCTCTCCGGTAGTATTAATGCGGGAAATTTTGGCCTTTTTAAAACTCTCAACTTCACGAACGGCATCTGTAATTTCAATGCTCGTATGTGGAGTATAGTAAAACCAGTCAACGTCCATCAGCATGTCTTCCCGTACAATACTATCGCCGTCATAGCCACCTGGAGAACAGTTGTAAAAAGCCATCATGCGGGTTCGCGGGAAATTGCCTTTATGTACAACAGGTGAAATTTTCCCATTATCAATCTCCATCCCACCATATATTTTTTTGGCAAATTCCTCGTCAGACTCTACCGAAAATTCAGCGGTTTGCCTGACGCTGTCAAGGCGTATAAGGTAGTAATACCAACGGTTTTCAGTATAATATTCCTGCAAAATATTGCCTTTTACCGGCAGCTGAATGAATTGACCAGAGGCATTTTTTTGAAAAAAATTCATATCATAAATAGTTGAACTGTGCCCACCACGGCTATTATATTCCCAGATCAGGCCAGCGTTAAGGCGTTTTTCACCACGCCCCCTGAAGAAATTATTCCATTCAAAATTCACTTCATTGATGTATATGATTGAATCTTCACCTTTTTTAAAGCGATATCCATCAGGTGAAAATAACCAGAATGCCTGTATAGTCTTGGTGCCAGATTGAAGCGATCCAAATTTGATCCGCGAAACAAATGTGCCATGTTTAAAAAGAAAACCCGAAGGAAGTGAAGGGAATACATC
>DASPKH010000436.1:0-4372 GCA_035628175.1 Patescibacteria group bacterium | reverse complement strand
ATGGCTGTTGGGCGTGCTGCTGCAATTGTCAATCCTGCGCTTTCTTTTAAAAATTTGAAAACGGGTTTAGTTGGAATATACGAATGTGAGGCGGATGATGAAGCGGCGGAAATGCTTTTAAAAGCAGTAGAGGAGTTTTTTAAAAATCAGGGTTTTAAATATCTCATCGGGCCGATGGATGGATCGACCTGGCATAAATATAGATTTGCGGAAAGTGAAGGCGGAGAGTTTTTTCTGGATGTAAGCAATCCGGCATGGTATCCCGAGCAGTTTTTAAAAGCTGGTTTTGAGCCGATTGCAAAATATTATTCCTCCCGAAGCGCAACGCATAAAAGCGAATCGTCGCGCGTGCAGAATTTCGTTGAGCGTTTTAAAAGCCGGGGTGTGACGATTCGCAATTTTGATGTGAATAATTTTGAGAGGGAAATACGCGCGATTTACGACATTTCAACAGCCAGTTTTAAAGGCAATTTTCTCTATACACAGATTGCCTTTGAGGAAATGGCTGCGATGTACGCGCCTTTAAAAGGCATCATAGACCCGCGCTTTGTGCTGATTGCTGAAAATTCCGAAAAGCGTCCGCTTGCGTTCATTTTTGCCGTTCAGGATATGCTGTCAAAAGACGCAAAAAAGCTAGTAATCAAAACCGTCGCGGCCATTCCCGGAAGTGAAGCACGCGGCTTGGGAACGCTGCTCGTGGAGATGATTCACGAACGCGCTGCTGAACACGGTTTCACCGAAATTATCCACGCGCTGATGCACGAAAGCAACACGTCGATGAACATCCTGTCCGGCGAGATTTTCTGCCGCTACGTGCTTTTTGGCAAATCGCTGTGAAAAATCTCATCCACATATTGCTCCAGCATGCAGAACTTCAGCCGCAAAAAATCGCGCTGATTGATGCAAGGGGCAGAGAGATTTCTTTTAAAAATCTGCTCGTAGAAGTGCAAAAACGTGCGCAGTTTTTAAAAGAAAAAGGAATCAAAAAAGATGATGCAATTCTCGTATTTGTGCCGATGTCTATTGACCTGTACGCGTGGATTCTCGGAATCTGGTACGCAGGGGCTACGGCTGTTTTTGTAGATGCGTGGGCGAAAACTGAGCGCTTAGAGCAATGTTGCAAAATCGCAAAACCGCGCGCATTCCTCGGAACGCCAAAAGCGCACTTACTGCGAATTTTGTCAAAGGAAATCAGGAGGATTCCTTTAAAAATTATCGCAGGTTTTGCTCCTTTTAAAAGCAATTCTACGTTGTTAAAACCGGTGGAAGTTGATGAGGCTGATACCGCGCTCATTACGTTTACAACGGGTTCAACGGGTATTCCAAAAGCCGCAAAACGCACGCACGAGTTTCTATTGCAGCAGCATCTGGTTTTAAAAAAATACATTGCGCAGGCCCAAAATTCGATTGATTTGCCAGCGCTTCCGGTGTTTGTTTTACATAATTTAGCGTCGGGAATGACGAGCGTTTTGCCCCATGCCGACCCGCGTTCGCCCGAAAAAGCGGAGCCGGAAAAGCTGCTGAATCAAATTGAAAAGCACCGAATAACATCTTGCGTTGCATCGCCAATCCTGTTTTTAAAACTCGCAGATTATCTTCTAAAAAGTGGTGAAAAAACTTCTTTAAAAGAAATTCATACCGGCGGTGCACCGGTTTTTCCAAAGCAGGCGAAGCTGCTTTTAAAAGCTTTTCCTCTAACGAAAACGACTGTCGTCTACGGTTCTACTGAAGCCGAGCCAATTAGCATGATTGCCGCAGAAAAACTCGCATCTTGGCAAAAAAATATAGCTGAAACAGGCCTTCCGGCAGGCAGACCGATTGTTGATATTGCTTTAAAAATTATCAGCATTTCTGATGATGCTATTGCCGTAAATTCACAGGAAGATTTTTTAAAACTATCTTTAAAAAACGGTGAGGTTGGAGAAATTTGCGTAAGCGGTAAACATGTTTTAAAAGAGTATGTAGCAAATCCTGAGGCGATTCGGCAGAATAAAATTCATGTTGAAAACGAAATCTGGCATCGAACAGGTGATGCAGGTTATCTTGACGCGAATGGCGATTTATTTTTGATGGGACGCGTGAAGCAGCGATTCTCTTTTAAAAATAAACTGTATTTTGCATTTCCGCTTGAAGCGCAATTGTCGGAAATTGAAGGCGTAAAACTTGGGACAGTTTTTAAAAAAGGAGATGAGGTTTTTACGGTAATTGAAGCGGAAAAGTCTGCACAGGAAAAAGTTTTAGAAGCGCTCAATGTGATTGATTTTCCGTTGCAAAATGTGAAGTTTGTGGAGAGAATTCCGCGTGACCCGAGGCATAATTCGAAGATTGATTACGAAAAGTTGAAAGAGCTTTTTTAAGAATTCAAAACTAAAAAATATACAATGGCCAGTACAAGTAAGGGAACGCTGCGGACAATTGACCGGCTGTTAAAAAACGGCGATGTGGATGCGCTCGGCAATATGCTCAAACAGGTAATGCCAGAAGAAAGAACTTTGCCACCGGAAACGCCTGAGCCGCGGAAGTGGACAAATGAAGCCTGGCTCGAGCGGCTCCTTTTTTTACAAGGCCAGACGGGCGCTGAATTGCCTTTCCTGACGGGTAGTGAAGTTTTTAAAAACGCAGAGGATTTGCGCGGGAATATTGAAAATTACATCGGTATGACGCAGGTGCCGACGGGCGTTATTGGGCCGCTGCGCATCAATGGGACGGAGGCGCACGGTGATTTTTACGTGCCGATGTCCACGACAGAAGGCGCTCTTGTAGCGTCATATCATCGCGGTGCGCGGGTGGTTTCGCTGAGTGGCGGTGTTTCTGCGGTATGCCTGACGGAATCCGTGCAGCGCGCGCCGAGCTTTGAGTTCGAAAATCTTGGTGAGCTTGGGAAATTCCTCATCTGGCTGATGCCGAATATTCCGCAGCTGCAAGAGGTAGTTACTACGAAAACGGCGTACGGAAAGCTCGAAGACATCCGTCCAAATATGAACGGAAACCAGATTTCGCTCATCATGGAATTCACGACGGGTGATGCGGCGGGGCAAAATATGGTGACGCTGGCGAGCGAGGCCGTGTGCCGCTATATCGTCGAAAATAGCCCCGTAAAACCGCTTCACTGGTATGTGGAAGGCAATCTTTCCGGTGACAAAAAGGCTACAGCTCAGTCTTTTGTATATGTCCGCGGAAAAAAAGTGACTGCCGAGGCCGTTTTAAAAAGGGAAGTGGTGCAGTCAGTTCTTGGAACAACACCGGAAAAAATGATGAATTACTGGCATGTTTCCATTTTAAACGGCGTGCAGAGTGGTTCCATCGGCGTTAACGGCCATTTTGCGAATGGGCTTGCAGCGATTTTCCTCGCGTGCGGGCAGGACGTAGCGTGCGTTTCAGAAGCAGCCGTCGGCACAACGCGCTTCGACATCAAGCCAAACGGTGACCTTTACGTAGCCGTCACGCTTCCAAATCTCATCGTTGGTACTGTCGGAGGCGCAACGCATCTGCCCACGCAGCGCGAGTGCCTTTCTCTCATGGACTGCGCCGGTGCAGGTAAAGCGCGCAAATTCGCTGAAATCGTTGCAGCAGCAATCCTGTGCGGTGAAATTTCCATAGTAGCGGCAATTTCAGCAGGCGATTTCGCCCGTGCGCACGCGCTTTTCGGCAGAAAGCGGAAACATTAAGTTTTTAAAACTTCTTTTAAAAAATCTTGAAAAAAAACGTCGAAAACACCGCACCATTTTTAAAACGATTCTGGCAATATCAAAGCGAGCGGTTTCCCTTTTTTAAAAACGGGCTGCTCATCACGGTTTTTACCTTTTCGGCGGCGTCATACTCACGTATTTACCGTGGCGCGGACGGCTTTATCCCATTTGAACACTTTCTCATTGGCGCAGTCACAGCCATATTGCTGTTTTTCCTTTTGCGCATTGCCGACGAATTCAAAGACGCTAAAGACGATGCAGAATTCCGCCCATATCGACCCGTCCCGCGCGGCCTTATTTCGCTTAAAGAACTTGGCACCACAGCAGTTGCTGTCATACTTTTTCAAATCATCCTCAACGGAATTTTCCTGCCAAAGCTGCTGCCCGCGTACTTCCTCGCGCTCGCGTACCTCGCGATTATGACGAAAGAATTTTTCGTTCATGACTGGCTCAAACGCCGCCCAATCATCTATATGGCCTCGCACATGGTCATCCTGCCGATGATTGACTTTTACACGTCCGGCCTCGACTGGATTCAGAATGGCGTTAGCGCCCCGCGCGGCCTCATTTTCTTCCTCATCTCCACGTTTTTAAACGGCATCGTCATCGAAATCGGCCGCAAAATCCGTGCTTCCGAAGCTGAAGAGCACGGCGTCGAAACATATTCCGCGCTCTACGGCCCG
>DASPKH010000435.1:0-2246 GCA_035628175.1 Patescibacteria group bacterium | reverse complement strand
GGTCGATTCAAAGCAGCTGCAGCAGGTGTTTATAAATCTTATTACCAATGCAGCTGATGCAATTAAAGCAAAGGGAATGATAATTATAAAGACCTATGTAGAGGCAGGACAAAAACGTACAGAAGGTAATTATGCTGTTGTCTCTGTTCGCGATACAGGGTGTGGGATTCCACAGGAAGACCTTTCAAAGATATTTAATCCCTTTTTCACCCGGAAAGCTGATGGTACAGGATTAGGCCTACCAATTACACAACGTATTATTTTTGAACATTCAGGAATAATTGAGTTAGAGAGCGAAGTTGGGGTCGGTACAACATTTTACGTTAAGATTCCTGTCTCGCAGGCGTTACGACAGGAAAAATAGGAGATAAAACAGAAGTAATGTTTAAAAAACTATTGCTTATATTTTTTGTAAAGTTTGCACTTGCTTCATACGCGCGTGCACAGGATACTACCATAATCGCGCGCACTGTTGCCAATGCAAAGCCTGACTATATGCTCATAGTATCTGGCTCAGTGGGCGCAGTTTTTGGTGTAGGCGGGTATGAGTTTGCTCAGGAGTATAATAACCCGTTTACTATCGGCGGGCAGGGACAGTCATTTGATGTACCTCTAAATATAGGGGGCACAGCTAAATTTGCCTTTTCCAAATTACGGTATGGGCTTGCAGGCGATTTCTCTAAAGCTGTCATGCCTGATAATTACTCTCAAGCAGTGGTTGTTTTAAAAAATAATCAATTGGATACTTTAGGCTTTCGGGATGTTTCAAGTAATCTTTCCGTGTCAAGTATCCCATTATTAGTTACCGTTGAATTTATGCCTGTGGAAGCTCAGTTTTCTACGTATGTCGGACTTGGGGCCGGCATTGCATTTAATTCCGTTTTCTGGTCAGAATCGCTAGCTAGTTCAGTTCCGGCAGACCCGAGAAAGGGAGGCGTATATATTGATGAATCACAGATAACGCCCGCAGGACGAGTGTATGCTGGAGTAGAGCTCGACTTTGATAAGCGCCGTACTTCGCATTCAATTCTTGGGAGTCTTTTACTGGAAGTAAGATACACATATATTCCTGTTTCGGCCCCACTTTTAAAAGAATTCGCTAAACTGCCCGGAGCACCTTCTGCATGGAGTGAAGACTTCAGAATTGGTGGTAGTGGACTCGGTATAAATATTGGCGTTTCTGTTGAATTCCCAGGCTCTTTTCGCTAACTGGTATTCTAAAAAGAATAAGTTTTTGCATTTATTCACTTCACAGCTAAACCCAAACGCTTAACTTTGCGTTAATCTACGAATAAAAACTGTTTAAAAACAGTGATATCCATTTCATCAGAGAGGATTTTCAATTATGCAGGTAAAAGTTACTGCGCGCCACTTCGAACCGCGCCCTTCGCTTCACGATGCAGCTGTAGCAGCCGCTGAAAGCTTTGATAAATTTGTGGATGGCATCATCTCGGTAGATGTCATCATGAGCCTTGAAACAGAGACCAGTAAAATGGTAGAATTTATAATGCATGTCCATGGCCATACGCTCGTAGGCAGAGCCGAAACAGACGACTTCTTTAAAAGTATAGCCGAGGCCTCCGATAATATTGAGCGCCAGATCCGCAAAATGAAAACAAAAGAACACCGGCCGATCCGTACAGCGCAGCATGACAGTAACGATTTTTAAAAGTATATATATACGGAAGCGTGGTTTTTTAAGCCACGCTTTTTTGTTAAAAAAAACTCCTTTTAAAAGCTTCGCAGAAGTGCTATTTTTAAAAAAAGCTTTTGCACCGTTTTTAAAAATATCATGGCTCTGCGCGAAAACCTCAAACCGATCTTTAAGGAAAATATCCCGGTAGAACTGCTGCTGAAATCGCCTGCACAGCTTACGCCGCTTACCGGCCCGGTCGGCCTACAAAACCTGATCCCTGACAAGAATATTCACCGGCCACAGCTGGCACTTACAGGCTACGTGGAGCTTTTCACGCATTATCGCGTACAGATGTTTGGCAATACAGAGATATTTTATTTGAAAAGTTTGTCAGAAGAAGAACGTATCGAGGCGTTTACAAATATTGCTGAATTTGACGTGCCATGTATTATTCTTTCGAGCGGGCACGGCCTTCAGCCGGAGCTTTTAAAAATTGCCATAAAGCATAATATCGCTGTTTTTACAACACCTTTTGAAACAACGAAAGCGCTGTACCTTCTGTCTGAATTTCTCGACGAGCAGTTCGCGCCACAGGTCTCTGTTCACGGTT
>DASPKH010000434.1:0-3259 GCA_035628175.1 Patescibacteria group bacterium | reverse complement strand
GGAGCAAGGATTGGAGCCATTGATGCGGCCGTCATTCGGGCATGTGTGCCACTCGTTGATGGTCGTATCGTACTGAAGTCCCGGGTCAGCTGATTTCCACGCGCTGATGGCAATTTTATTCCAAAGGTCGCGCGCTTTTACGAAACGGTTTACTTTTTTATTCGTACGGCCTTTTAATTCCCATTCACCGTCGTTCAGAACAGCTTCCATGAATTCATTCGTCACGCGAACAGAGTTGTTTGAATTCTGCCCGCTCACTGTCACATACGCTTCTGACTCATAATGCGTATCGTACTGCTCAAATTTTAAATCCGTAAAGCCCTGGTCAATCAGCGCCAGCGTACGAACGATATAGCTCATCGGCACACCACGGTGCAGTGCGCGCTGGATTAGCATGTTCAGTTGCGGATTAGACTTGCGGTCTGTGCCGTGTAGACTCGCCTCCTCAACAATTGCTTTTAAAAACGTAGAAGCAACTTTTGAGCCGGCTACAAGTGCCGCAACTTTCTCCTCTTCTTTCGCTTTCCACTCGATGAATTTCTCGACATCCGGGTGGTCAATATCCACGATTACCATTTTAGCGGCGCGGCGTGTTGTTCCGCCGGATTTGATTGCGCCGGCTGCACGGTCAAATATTTTTAAAAAGCTCATGAGGCCGGAAGATTTCCCACCACCGGAAAGAGATTCGCCTTCACCACGAAGTGAAGAAAAGTTCGTTCCTGTTCCGCTGCCGAATTTAAAAATCCGTGCTTCGCGTGTGGCCAGGTCAAAAATCCCGCCTTCATTCACCAAATCATCTTCTACCGACTGGATAAAGCACGCATGCGGTTGCGGATGGGTGTAGGCGTCGGTTGAACGTGTTAATTTTCCTGTTTCAGCATCTACGTAGTAGTGTCCCTGCGGCTTGCCGGTAATCCCGTATGCAAAATTCAAACCGGTATTGAACCACTGCGGCGAATTCGGCGCACACATTTGCTTCAGCAGCATATACGCGATTTCATCATAAAAGGCCTCAGCATCTTTTGCCGAATCAAAATAGCCATGCTCCTCGCCCCACGCGCGCCAGCAGCCTGCCAGACGGTGAACAACCTGCTTTACGGAAGTTTCCGAACCAGTTTTCTGCTTTCCGTTTTCGTCGAGAACTGGTTGATTATTTTCATCCACAAGCGGCACACCCGCCTTGCGGAAATATTTTTGTGCAAGAATATCCGTTGCCACCTGCGACCACTGCGCTGGAACTTCGATATTCTCCATTTTGAAAACGGTGGAGCCGTCAG
Source organism: Patescibacteria group bacterium (assembly GCA_035628175.1). GTDB lineage: Bacteria > Bacteroidota > Ignavibacteria > Kapaibacteriales > DASPKH01 > DASPKH01. The sequence goes on along the minus strand of DASPKH010000434.1, from coordinate 1,982 downwards.
TATTTTTTAAGGCCGATGTGCGGTATGTATATTCGAACTGATCAAAGGGGCTGATGCCTTCCTTTGTAAAACGGCGTTGTATGTTCATAGCTGCCCTGCTGGAAACTGGAGGATATATAATCTATTTGGGTGTAATTAACCTTTTGCTACGTAATGTTTTAAAAGGGATTTTCTTTTAAAAACGGAAAATCAACGGGAGTTGAGTTTGTATTGGTACAGTGTACATTTTGCTGCAATGCAAATTACAGCAGTTCTAAATTCTGACCAAAAAAAGTTATACACACAGCCTTTAAAACTATGTTTAAAACTTTCTTCAGGGCACTTGTTACATGAATTTTACCTGCTTTTTAAAAACTTCCTTCACAAAAAATTCTGTAAATTGCACTTCGTACATGTGAGATGCGTTATCGGAAATCTGTCTTTTAAAAGCTCTTAATGAAAGAATGATTGATTTTAAAAATTACCTCGTCCCCGCGATTATAATTGTATTTTTTACGGCACTTGGCTTTATCGCACGCTGGGTGCTCGGCTTCTGGCTGCACCGTGTAGCGCGGAAAACGCCTTTTAAATACGACGAAGTAATCGTTGGTGTCTTGCGGCGTCCGGTATTTTACTGGCTTTTTTTTGCCGGACTGCATATTGCTTTAAAGCAGCGGCCGTTTCCGCCTAATGTTGTTTTCTACTCAGCGCCAATTTTAAAAGGCCTGTCGCTGGCTCTGCTGACGTACGTAATAGCGCGGTTGGTCGTGCACTTCATCAATGTGCGCTCCACCAAAAATTCCGAAGGGCGCGGCGCTACAACGCTTATTCGCAAGGTTGTGCAGTTTATCGTGTACCTGCTTGGCGCAATTATTATTCTCGATTCGTTTGAGATCCGCATTGCGCCGATCCTTACAGCCCTCGGTATTGGTGGTTTGGCTGTGGCTCTTGCGCTTCAGGACACGCTTTCAAATGTTTTCGCGGGAATTTATCTTACTATTGCAAACCAGGTGCGCGTCGGTGATTATATCCAGCTTATTGATGCCGAGGGCTTTGTAAAAGACATCAGCTGGCGCACCACGGTCATCCGCCGCAGCGACGAGAATATCGTTATTATGCCAAACAGTAAGATCGCACAGGCGACCATCGTCAATTACCACGTGGAAGACGCCTTCATCCGCAATAAGATCATTATCAATGTGGATTTTTCAAACGATCCGGACAATGTGGAAAGGCTTTTAAAAGAAATAATCCTGGAAAGCGGCCATAATGATATAGCTCACGCATCGTCTGAAATCCAGCCCTCCGGCAAAATCCGCGGTCTTTTAAAAGAACCCGAGCCGCTTATCCGCTTCAACGATTTCACCGCCGCTGCGATGAATTTCCATATCACGTTTTCAGTGAGCAATTTTGAATATTACTACTCGGTGCGCCACGAGCTTTTAAAAAAGATATTCCTCCGCTTCCGCGAGGAGAAAATCCCTGTTTCCACGCCACCGGCCCCGGCTGCACCTGCTCCGCCGCCAAGCATTCTACCGAAGTAGCTTTTAAAAAGCTCTAGGATCTGTCATTTCTGTTCCTGAACTGTTATTCCTGCACTGACAGGAGTGACAACAATTATTTACGTTTTAAAAATGTACGAACTTGACCTCGCCACATTCTACTTTATCAATCGCACCACAACTAATCCGCTTTTCGATGTGCTGATGCCATTTGTCACAGGGCATTTATTCTATTTCGTGTATGCAATTCTCATCGGGCTGCTCCTTTGGTTCGGCAAAAAGCGCGCGCTCATCTGCGTCGGGCTGCTGGTCATCACCGTTGGCACCAGCGATTCCGTCAATAGCCGTGTTTTAAAAGAAGTCGTTGGGCGTGTACGACCCTGCTCCGCTTTAAAAGACGCCCGCCTGCTCGTCGGCTGTGGCGGCGGAAAATCCTTTCCGTCCACGCATGCCACTAACAACTTCGCAGCTGCCGTGCTTATCGGCTACTTTTTTAAAAAG
>DASPKH010000433.1:0-5866 GCA_035628175.1 Patescibacteria group bacterium | reverse complement strand
TTTTGATTGTGCGTGTGTTGTTATTTGTAAAGACTACCATTAATAACAAACGCTAATTTATACTTTTTAGAGGATTACGACATGTTATGGACTATTGCAATTATCCTTCTTGTTCTATGGGTATTGGGTTTTATTGGTAATATCGGTTGGTTTATACATATTCTGCTTGTGGCGGCGATTATTGTTATTCTGCTGAATGTGATCCGTGGCCGAAAACCGCTGTAAACGACAACGTTTTTATAAAGGGTTTGAACTATTTTGTTCTCACAAAGAACAAATATTTCATGCCCTTTTTTATTTTAAAATTTCATTTTTGCACCACCTACTTTCTTTTAAAAAAGATGGCGCTACCGCACAAATGGACGGCCGATGATATTCTCACGCTCACGTATATCCGCGGGCTGAATAGCAACACGCTCCGGCAGATCGTTGAGCGGTATGAATCGCTGGAAACCCTTTTAAACAGCGAGCTTCCCCCGCAGCTTGCTGCAAAGATTTTCCAGGGGAATCTCTTTGCTGATTCGCTTTTAAAAACTCTCCGCGAGCAGGCAGATAAACAGAAGGAATTGTGCGATAAGGCCAATGTCTATATTGTGTCATTCTGGGATAACGATTATCCCGAGCTTTTAAAACACATTAATTATCCACCGCTTTTATTATTTGTGCGTGGCCGTTTGGAAGCGTCGGACTCAAACGCCATCGGCATTGTCGGTACGCGCAAGTGCACGATGTATGGCAAGCTCACGACCGAACGCTTTGCTGATGTTTTTGCAAAAAATGGTATAATTGTATGTAGCGGCCTGGCCTATGGTATAGACACGATCGCGCATTCAGCCACTTTAAAAGCGCAGGGAATTACTTATGCTGTTATCGCTTCGGGAATTGACCAGATTTCGCCCTCGCTTTCAGCAAAACTTGCACACGAAATAAGCGGTGCCGGAGCAGTTATTTCGGAATATCGATGCGGCACGAAGGCACTTCCGGCGTACTTTCCGCAGCGTAACCGAATTATTAGCGGGATTAGCCGCGCGACGGTGGTGATTGAGTCAGCTTTAAAAGGCGGAGCGCTTATTACAGCGCAGTTCGCGCTTGACCAGGGACGCGAGATCTTCGCTGTGCCGGGCAATATCAATTCAGAAAAAAGCGAAGGCACGAATAAATTAATCCGTAAAAATATCGCGATGGCCGCGCTCTCCCCGGAAGATGTTCTAGAAGAGCTTGGACTTGCCGCGCCTAAGGAAAAATATTCCAGGCAGATTCGGCTCGAACTGTCGCCACAGGAACAGAAGATTTATGACCATTTAAACTTCGAGCCACTTCATCTTGACGCGCTTGGCCATCAGACAGGTTTTAGCACACAGGAGCTACTTGTGCATCTTCTGGGGCTGGAATTTAAAGACGCTGTGCGGCAGCTGCCGGGAAAATATTTTTTGCGGATGCACTGATTTTTAAAAGTTGTGACTGTGACACGTCTTAGAAAGGAGTGGCATTGACACGGCACGGCAACCACATATACTGTTGTTGCATCATACCTTTTTGCGGTTGCTTTGCAGGAAACCTTTTTGCAATGACGAAGACGATTATAACTTTTTAGAATCCACAAAAAATCCATCACCGTATAATTTTTTAATCATCACAATTTATGCCTGAAAATTCTTTAAAAAGCCAGCAACAAACCTCATCGAGGAAACAGCAGCACGTAGAATTGTGCGTTGATGAAAATGTCATTTTTAAAGGAAAAACAGCGGGTTTTGAAAAATTTGACTTTCAGCATAATGCACTTCCGGAAATCGACTACGCTGAAATTTCGACGGCAACCATTTTTATAAAAAAGCGAATTGCCTTCCCGCTGATGATCTCCTGCATGACCGGCGGCTATCCTGATGCAGAACGTATTAATGCGGGGCTGGCAGCCGCATGTGAGGTTTTTACAATACCAATGGGTGTCGGCTCGCAACGTCAGGCAATGGAAAATACGCGGCATCACGAATCTTTTAAAACTGTACGCCGCAATGCGCCAACCATTCCTATTATTGGCAATATTGGCGCGGCAGAGGTCGCCCAAAGACCTTCAGTAGAGTCTTTTAAACGCATCATTGACCTGATAGAAGCCGACGCGCTCGCCGTGCATCTCAACCCTCTTCAGGAGCTGCTCCAACCAGAAGGAACGCCATCTTTTAAAAATGTTCTGACGGGAATTGAAAACCTCGTGAGAACCGCAGGCATACCAATTATCGTAAAGGAAGTAGGCGCAGGAATTTCCGGCGACGCAGCAAAAAAACTTTTAAATATCGGCGTTGCAGCAATCGACGTTGCGGGTGCAGGGGGTACAAGCTGGGCTGGCGTGGAATTACTCCGGAATGAGGAGAGAAACGGCCTTGAGGAATTCTGGGACTGGGGTATTCCAACAGTCGAATGTTTGCTGCAAATTGCACCATTAAAAAAAGAACAGGATTTCACACTCATTGCTTCCGGCGGCGTTTCCTCCGGTGTGGACATGGCCAAATCTATTGCCCTCGGTGCGGACTTGGCGGCGGCGGCGCGCATATTTTTAAAAACATTCATGGATTCGGGCGCAGACGCGCTTCACCGCCAGATTGCCTTATGGCAAAAGCAATTCCGCTATGTGATGTTTTTGACAGGTTCGGCAGATATAACAGCTTTAAAAAAAGCGCCTATAAGTGCTCAATAGATTGTAGGAAGCCTTCTCTCTATCGCTTTTAAAAAATTTATTCCTAATTTTGCTCACGAAAAGAATTAAATATCATGGAAAATCTCGCTGGTGCACGTTTTAAAAGACGCCCGCCGTCAAAAGCGAGCCTGATGGCCGAACTAAAAAAGCCTGCTCATGGAGTAACTTTCGCCCTAATACAAAAGAAATAATGGCTAAAACAATAGAGGATTTTCAGCAGGATTTAGAATTTTTTTTAAAAGAAATTGCTTCGCCGCAAAAGCCCGCCTCCATGTATGAGCCTTTCCGTTACCTGCTCGACGGCGGCGGCAAACGAGTTCGCCCCCTGCTGGTAATGATGAGCACACTGGCATGTGGCGGCACACCGGGGCTAAGCCTGAATGCTGCCGCTGCCATGGAGATCCTGCATAATTTTACGCTCGTGCACGATGACATTATGGACCAGTCGCCGTTACGCCGAGGGCGGGAAACCGTGTATAAAAAGTGGAATGAATCTACAGCTATCCTGCTGGGCGATATGATGATCGGTATCGCGTATAGGCTGCTAGACAAGTACAACCATCACAAAAATTTCGGCGCCATTATGAGTAGCTTTACGCGCGGGCTGATAGAAGTGTGCGAAGGCCAGGCGTATGATCTTGATTTCCGGCATATTGAAAATATTACGATGCAGGATTATATTCTCATGATCGAAAAAAAAACGGCCATGTTGCTCGAAATGTCGGCTGAAATCGGCGCACAGATCGCAGGCGCGTCGCACAAAGACTGCATGGCTTTGAAAACGTTTGCCCGATCAATGGGGATTGCCTTCCAGATACAGGATGACCTGTTGGATATGACCGCAACAGGAACTGATTTCGGCAAAGTGGTCGGGCAGGACATCGTGGAAGGCAAAAAAACATACCTCATTGTTCGCGCGCTCGAAAAGGCGACCGAGCCGCAGGATAAAGCACTTTTAAAAGAATTCTGCATAAAAGGCGGTCTGCCCCAAAGCCATATCGTCACCATGCAGGATATTTTTACGCGCACAGGCGTATATGATGATGCTCGCGCGGAAGTTACCCGCTATACGCAAGAAGCGGATTCGACGCTTATGCAGATGCCGCAAAATGACGGGCGTGACATGCTAGAGCAGCTTTTAAAAATGCTGGCGGGAAGAAAGAACTAGGGTTTTAAAAGCTTACCGCGTAATGAAAATCTTCTCCGTGACGTTCTTCTCGCCCGATTCTATTTTTAAAAAGTATGTGCCAGAAGGGATTTCTGACGGGATATTCCAGATGAGTTTTTGCTCGCCTGCTTCCTGTGTGCCAGAGTAGATGGTGCGGACTTTTGAGCCTAGAATATCATGAAGAGCAATCTCTACTTTTCCGAATGTAGAGTTTTTAAAAGAAATTTCGGTGAAGCTTTCAATAGGATGTGGAGCAATTCTTACATTTGTAAAATCTGTAGGGAAATGCAATTCATCTTCTACAGATGTTGTGATTTGGCGCTTCCACAATTCAGAGCGGCGAGGTAGAGTCTGGTTATAGAAGTCTTCCGAATAAGTGCTTTGTACGTACAATGTATTCGTTTTTTCGTCAAGATACATACTACTGGCGGCAGGTTCCGAAGGCCAGATTGATTCCCATGTTTCACCGTCATTTATAGTTTTCCAAAGATCATACCTCCGTTTTTTTGGTGGCGCACTCATACTATCTTTTCCTTCCTCTCTCCCACCACTTATGAATGCAATATGAGGATTTTTCTTTAAAAAGATATAATTATCAATAAAATTATATTCTCCTTTTGGCAGATTAGGATAGGAACTTCCATAGAGTTTTGCTGCCCAATTATGATGTTTTAGAGTATCACTATTATCAAGAAAGTCCACCATTCCTACGGGAAAAAAATATGTACCTTTGCCATATTCATATAATTGATGCGTCCAGGGATTTCGCATTACACCCTGGCTTGCAATTCCAGAATATTTAGGCAGAAATTTTATTGGTTCAAATGTAACACCATCGTCACGAGTGCGGTAATAATCAATCCACCCACCAGCATGATGCGCATCACCAGAAACTAAAAAATACCATAACTTAGGATTTCTCTGATCGAAAGTTATATCTGCTCCGTTGTTATCACGAAAGCCAGTTATCTTTGGTACCTTTTGTGAAACCCATGTATTCCCTGCATCTGAGCTACGAAATACTTGAGGTCCGACAAGATAAAAAAGTTGGTTTGGATCGTTAGGTTTAAAAAGTAATCGTGGTGGGAAATTATTTGGGTAAGACCAAGTAGCATCGGCAATGATCACCAAGGTATCGGCAAAGGTTTTTCCAAGATCATTTGAAAGTAATAGTACATATCTTTTAAAAGAATTATCGTACTGTGCACGGTAATATCTTGAAGATAGCGGAAGAAATCCTTCCGAAGCAGAATAGCCAAACTGAGTATATTGTAGATTCTTTATATGTATTGTATCCCACGTTGCACCACCATCTACAGAAATTTGCTTTAGCCACATCTGCGGCAACGTGGCTTTTCGATTGTAACCATACGTAACAATTGAATCATTGTAAACTTTTAAATGAAAGCTACTGATTGAATCAACATTACGAACATACATCCACCCCGCAGGAGGCTCATAGTCCAAATCTTCCGGCTGGGCAAAAAGCTCACAGGCACAAAGCATTACGACAACAAGCACAACTGGAAAGCGCATTTAGTTCTCTTATTTTATAAGTTTCCTGCAACTTACACCATTTTCTTTTAAACGCAAATTCCTATTTCTCAAAGAAATACACCTCCACACCCACCAGCTCCTTATGCGAACCCGCCGAGCGATGTATATACACACGATGATGCTTTTCGGCAAATTGCTCTTTTAAAACTTTTACGATGTCGCTATTGGTGTCGCGGCTGTGCGAGAGCACGAGGGCGATTCGTTTTTTATCGCGGGTGAGAGAGCGCAATTCGTCGAGATTGTACGGATGAATATCATTTCCTTCCTGTGGGAAGCGTAGCTTTTCAATGCCATTTTTAAAAGCGTAGCGCGCGTAGGTGCCGTCAGTAAATCCGGCGTGGAAAATGATCGTGTCGCCCTCTTTTAAAAGATTTTCCGTGAAATGAACAGCTTCGCGCCAACGCTCTTTGTTTACTTCTTTTAAAAGAATAGCACAGTTGATAAGGGAG
>DASPKH010000432.1:0-2654 GCA_035628175.1 Patescibacteria group bacterium | reverse complement strand
TCCGCCAATTCCGTCACCCAACTCCGTAAACTTTTTAAAAGCGCCACTGACGAGGGAATCCGCCGTGCCCTCATACTTGCTGAAGGAACGCTCCATGCCGAAAAGCTCCAAAAAGCCCGCCTACACTGGCTCTACACGCGCGCGCTCACCGAACAAGCTACCGCGCCAATAATCTCGCAGCATCATGCCGCCGCTTTTAAAAGCTGTAAGCATGTTCTCGAAATCTGTACCGGGGCTGGAAGCGATACAGCGGAAATAGCGATTGTCGCGCAAAAGGTGACTACGATTGAAGCTGATGCTTTCACAGCAGAAATCGCGCAGCATAATTTTTTAAAAGCGGCTCTGGAAAATATCGAGGTCAAAGCAGGGCTCGCGGAAGAAGTGCTTTTACAAGAAAATTATAAAAAGTTCGATGGTCTTTGGGCTGACCCTGCAAGACGCGAATCGGGAACGCGTTTTAAAAATTCTGTGGATTATCTTCCATCGCTCGATTTTATCATGAATCTTCCCATAAGGGGAATATTCGGTATAAAAATCTCGCCGGGTGTAAATGTGGAATTGCCAAAAGGCTGGACGCGCGAGTGGGTCGGTTTTAAAGATGAGTGCCGGGAGCAAATTCTCTGGAAAAATTCTGACAGGTGTGATGGAATCGTTACACTTTTCGAACCCGATTTTTCGTGGAAACCCCGTTTTAAAACTGATTCTGCGGAAATTCTTTTAAAAGATTTTTCGGCAGAAATTTTACGAGGAAAATTTATCGTTGAGCCACACGCGGCGCTGATTCGAAGCGGATTCCTGAGCTCATTTTTTAAAGAAGAAGAAATTCAGTTACTGGATGAAAAAATCGCGTATGGAATTTCTTTTAAGAAACCGGAAGATTCGCCACTTTTAAAAAGTTTCGAGATAATTGATGTGATTGATTTCAGCATGAAACGGCTTCAGAAAGCGATTTTGGAGCTGGGTTGGAATAAGCGAACAGAAATTAAAAAGCGCGGGCTAGATACAACAAGCGATGAGATTTTTAAAAAGCTGAAATTTACGAAGTCGGGTGAGAGTGGCGTTGTGATTATTACGCGTGTAGGTGATGAGCATACGGCGTTTTTGTGTAAGCGGGTAGTGTTTTAAAACTCGCTTTTTAAAAGAAATACACTCACGCTGTCATTGCGAGCGTAGCGTGGCAATCGCAAATACAATATGACGCGTCCGAAGTGTTCGCGATTGCCACGTCGCAGAAGATTGCTCCTCGCAATGACTATACTTGTAATTTTTAAAGCTTAAAAAAGGAGTAAAAAATTATCTGATATGCTCTTCCTGGGGTAGCGGTTTTAAAATGGTTTCAGTTTTCACAGATTCTTTAATTTTCCCGCAGCATTTACCGAGTTCTTCCACTAGTTGCTTTCTCTGTTCAGCAGTCATGTTCTTGCAGGATTCTTCGACGAAATGCTTTTCAGGCTTCAGCTTTACTGCCATTTCATCACGCTTCTGCAATATTGTCTGCTTTAGTCGCGACGGTTTGTCATTACTCTCATTAGCAAATTGAATTCCAGAGGTGATGACATAAGCAATAGCGATCAGGCCCATTGCCTCAAGGAAACTTAGATCGGGAACGGTTTCGTGCTTTGCAAGAAATACATTCCACATGCCCCAGATGAGGCCAGCGCTGCAAAACAAAAGCCCGCCAATACTCACGATATAGAGTATTGCACGGGCTGTGCGTTTTAAAATGATATATTGCATAGAGAATTATCTGACAATTTCGTTATCGCTACCATAGTCCGCCGGGTCATTCGCCAGCGAATTATACAGTTCTTGAAGTCGTTTTCTCAGGTGCAATACTGCATAGCGTTTGCGCGCTAACAGCGTATTGATATTCACACCTGTTTCTTCCGACATCTCACGAAACGAAACACCTTCAAATTCATTTTTAACGAAAACTTCACGCTGCTCCGCAGGAAGTTCGTCAAGACCCTCTAAGACCGCTTCCCAGATGGTTTTGCGGATCAAATCCGTTTCGGGATTTGTAGAAAGGTCTCCTAAGAAATTTTCAAAAGAATCCAAACCGTCATCAATCTGGCCGGGTGTCTGCATGTCGGAAAATGTCTCAGCGCGTTTTTTGCGATATGAGTCAATGATACGATTGCGGACGGCTGTAAAGACCCATGAAGCAATATTTTCAATCGGCTTTTGCACGTTTACAGACGCAGCCAGTACGTTTGCAAATACGTCCTGCAAAATGTCCTCGGCCTCTTCCTGCGAGCGCACACGCTGGCGGATGAATCCCAAAAATTTCTTTCTGTCCGTGCGAAACAAGCTCTCGATTTGCATTGCTAATTCCATATTGCCACCCTCTATATTATATTTTATATTTTCTTCTTCATTAAACATTGATTTTACCTAAGTCGTTTCAAATCAATCTTTTATCAATCATTCAAGTTCCATTGCTCCTTAGAGGTATACGTACTCTAAAAGGTTTAAAAAAGTTCTAAGTATTTTAAAATAATTATCTATGTCAAGTTGTCTTAGTAAAATTCTGCTTTTTAAAGAACTTCTTCTTTTTTCAACATAGGAATTTTTATGCCAAACTTTTCTGCGTTGTCAATCGCCCGTTCATAACCCGCATCGGCATGGCGGATAATTCCCATAAACGGGTCGTA